>NZ_JBFRTN010000070.1:0-29265 GCF_041474095.1 Vibrio sp. 10N.222.54.A3 | reverse complement strand
CCTCCTCCTACTCGATTATGAGCTCAAAAGTCTCTTTAAGTTTGAACTCTGTGTGGGCGATGAACCTTAAGCTTCAGTGCCTTGAATCTTCTCTAATTCAGCGATAGTTGTTTGCGATACAAGCTGACCATCCATGTAATAGGTAACGTTTTGACCGTCTTTGATGCCCGTTAGAGTCGCTGTTTCACCAGATGTATAGACGATGTCCATTTGAATCGTGTTTTCGTCGATCTTAATCATCTCACCCGTTTCAATGGTGCGATTGTTAGAAATTGGGCCGACAGGGGCTTCTTTCAGGCTTGGGTCCAGCTCATCGTTCACTTTGAAGTGCGTGTCTGTTTTTGTATCAAATACGTGTGGTGAACCGCTGATAGGGTTTTTACCTGTCCAGAATTCAAGTGAGTTGAATACCACATAGTCTGCTGCGGTAGTAATACCGTATACAGGCGCTAATAAGAAGTTTACACCTGCACGGGCATAGCGGTTATCGACAACTTCAACGTTAAATTTCATCACTTTCCCTGTTACGGCGTTGCTGCCGATACAACCAGTTAGCGCAGAAGCCAAAACCGTTAGTCCTACAATTTTAAGTGCAATCTTTTTCATTTTAGTACCTGTATAAGTTAGAAGTCTGTTTCGTTGGAACAGGTGTAGTATGGTTTTTATTCGATGGTCAGTTTTACCATTTAGCGCCACTGACGATATAAAATGCACTCGGACTTTTGGCATCAAGCTAGGTATAAAACTGGGCACAAAAAAAGCGCGACCTAATAGGGCGCGCTTTGGGGTATTTAGATAAGTCGTAATGAAAACAACGACTCCCATATAGAATTACTTCATCACGTAGGTATAAGCCGATACGACAAGCCAGCGGAAAAATCGAAATAAAAGGGTAGTGGCTTTAAAGGCAAACTTGGCAATGGATACCATTGCTTCTGAACCAATGCTCACGCACTTATGCAAATCGGATTCTTTGTATTCTGAATAGGTCATCTGTTTTCTCATTTCTCGCGCTTGTCTTTCATATGTAAGTAACGACTCCTGTCTGGCGATATCCCCTGAGCGCGTAATGTACGAACTTTCGCCGATAGAGATTTACCATTTTATGCCAAGTGGGTTAATAACTAGCCAAAAGAGAAAGGGCTGAGAGAATTTAACGGCATAGCGAGGTGTAACTGATCAAGTTACCGAAAAAACGAGGGTAATAATGGTATGATCGCGGGCTCAGCACCATAAGTGATAAAGAATAGGAAACAGAATGACTCACCTTACCGAACAGCAAGAAGCTGCAATGGCGACGTTTAAAGAAAACTTACACCTTCCAAATGGTGGTTTTCATAAACTGATTATCGAGCTAAGTAAGGAGTATCAGCTGCCTTTCCAAAAGGTGCGTGCGGTTTTAAAGAAAGCTCAAAAAGATGTTGAACGACAAATACGAGAAGATTTTACCAGCGTTGATGACACAGTACTGAGCCAAGCGAATTGGGTAAACATCATTAAGTCGAAGCTTGTTGACTTAGCGGAAGAAAACCAAACGGTCATGGATAAGCTGCAACAAAACCTGAAGTATCAAAAAGTGTTGTCGGCAACCGAGGGTTCAATCGCAAGCGAAGACGAACGTGACGAGTTGATTGAAGAGTTGATTCAAGCTTATGAGAAAGAGGTGTTCAAACCGTTACTGGCGATGTTGCATACAACGAAGCTGTATTGGAAGTTAATGCTGGTGGATGAGACATGTAAGATGAATGAGGAGAATCGTGAGAAGTTCAGTGATTACCCTCAACACATGCAAGCTGCAGAACACTTATATACTCTTGATCAGAAGTTAAGGTCGATGCCGTTAACTTATTAGTCCATGAATGCACTGATAATGACTCAATGGTGATTTAGAGTTTGATATAAGTTGGTTTCAATAGAAGTACGATAACCTAGCTAGCGTTAGCCGCGTGTGAAATGCAAAAAGGGCTAGGTTTCAGATCTGTTTTACTTCTACTCTATTTTGTTCTGCTAGAGCGAATTGAGGGTGACATCTTTTACATCTTTGGGACTAGATGGTGTTTCTTTTGTAGCCTTTGGGAAATGCTATAGGAGTGTGAAATGTCCTAGGGTGTTTCCGTTGCCTGAAACGATAGTTCCGATGCTTTCTCGTTCATTAAATTCAAAGTCGATGAGATAGCTGTGATGTTGTAGCTTGGGCAATATGTGGCGGTGGAGTATATCGCTATTGAGCTGTCGAATCTCGGTGACCCATGAAATCTCTTCTTTGTGTAAATCTATTTTAATCTTGAGCATTTATTACCTTTTAGTTTATTGACTGTTTTTTCGCGTGATAGTTGATACCAATGGGTTTGTCGTGTTGTTCTGCGTGACATAACTGTGCCTTGTGTTTATTACATTTGTATTTAAGTGCTCGATCTATTCTGACTTCGCTGACAAAAGAGCAAATGACGATAGATCGGTAGTAGGATCGAATTTAAAAGCTATTGAATGACTATCTGGGTGAAAGCTGACGCAGAGATGGTGTAACGAGGGAATCGAGAACTGTCTATGTGGAACTTGGACTTACTTTAGCATTAACAGCTCTATAGATTAGAGCCAGGTGGCGAACTATACGCCTAGTTTTCAAAATTACAACCCTATTTTCAATTAAATTCAAAAATATTTTTGGGTGATTTACCATCGGTTACTGAAGGTTAAATGAGCGAAGGTCAGGGATTTGATCATGATATCTGACTGAGTCTTGGCTTTTCAGCTGTTCGTATTCGTTGTCATTAGTGGGTTTAATTGATCAGCTAATTTGGTGATGATTAAGTCTCTGTTGTATATGATCTTTACATTGTAAATTACAATCCATGATTTTGGGGTTCAGCGTTGTAATTACAGGGTTTTTGGGTGCTTTCCCCATCTGTTTTTTTCTTCAGGTTGATGAGTATTTTCCTCTTCGCGTCTTTTTGATATTTCTGATTCCTAATACCTCTCCTGACTACGCAAAATATGAATACTCACTTTTACGTTTCTGAATAATAAAGTTGTTGTATCGCCAATTTAGTGCAAATATAATTGATAATAGTTCTCACTTGCGTTACAAGTTTGTTGTCAATCCAATGACAGACTTTAAATTATCGTTATTTAGCAGTTGTGTACGCCCCATGCTCGTCTATGAGTAATGTGACTTTCATTGTCATGAGTGGTGGTTTGTATCAATGGCAAAGGAAGAAACATGAAGAAAACAATCAATTCAGTTCGCCAGTTATTGAGCGGGCTTGCCATCGTTCTAGCATCATCATTCATGATGACCGCGCATGCGGAAACCGTCACCATTGAGCATGTGAAAGGCACAGCGCAGTTTACTGAAGTACCACAGCGAGTGGTGGTTCTAGGCCACGGTAGCTTAGACGTGCTCGATAAAATTGGTGTACAGCCAGTTGGCGCGCCTCATAGCTTGCTGCCTGATTACCTAGCTTCGTACAAAGATACGACGGCAAATACAGGCTCTTTAAGCGAACCTGATTTTGAAGCTATCTACATGTTGAAGCCTGACATCATCATCGCGGAAAACCGCATGCTTAAGGTTTACGACAAACTGGCACAAATTGCTCCTACTGTCATGTTTTCTATTGAAGGCGACAAGTACTGGGCTGATGCTCAGCAAAACTGGCGTGTGCTAGGCGACATCTTTGGTAAGCAAGCTGAAGTCGAAGCGATCATTAAAGAGACTCAAGCTTCTATCACAGCGGTAAACGACAAAGTAGCGTCTGACGAAACTTCAGCAATGATGCTAATGAACAACGGCAACAACATTGCGATGTTCAACAAAGGCAGCCGTTTCTCTATCATCTTTGATGACTTTGGTTTCGTGGAATCAAAGAGTGCAACCGTGGCTCCGATTAAAGGAACACACGGCAACCTAATCTCTTTTGAATACATAGCTGATGCAAAACCTGAAGTGCTTTACGTGCTTGACCGCGAAAAAGCGATTGGTAAATCAGAAGGACGCGCACAACAACTGTTTGATAACCCACTGGTTGCGGCAACACCTGCAGCGCAGCACGGCAATATCGTTTACCTTGATTCAAGTGCTTGGTATTTGGCTGGTGGCGGTGTGACAGCGATTCATAGAATGCTTAGTGACATTGAACGTACGATTCAATAGTTACTAACCATCAGATTTTCGGGCTTATAAGAGTGTTCTTATAAGCCCTTTTTCACTTTTTTATACGGGCTACCCGAGACCTATCTTTAGTATTATTCCTATGTTGAAACCCATTGCAGCTGCTGTATTTCTTGTTGTGTTATGCGTTGCGTCATTGATGATTGGAGTCGCTGAAATCAGTTTTAGTGACTTCTTCAATGGCAACCAACACGCCAATTCTATTTATATTGTTAGTCGGATTCCTCGACTACTCGCGATCGTGCTTGCCGGAGCGGGATTGAGTGTTTCTGGCTTGATCATGCAGCAAATCGTACAGAACAAGTTTGCCGCGCCTTCGACGATGGGCACCATTGACTGTGCGATGTTGGGTTACATTGTCGGCATTCTAGTGCTAGGCAATGCTGCGCAATGGAGCTACTTAGGCTTTATCTTCGCGTTTGCAGTGTTTGGCACCATGCTATTGGTTCGCTTCCTACAACACCTCAAGTTTAAGAACGCGGTATTGGTGCCTTTGATTGGCATTATGTATGGCAACGTTGTTTCGTCTCTAACAACCTTTATTGCTTATAAGTACGACTTAGTACAAACCATGTCGGCATGGACTATGGCGAACTTTGCGAGCGTGTTGCAGGGCAGCTATGAAATCCTTTATCTCGCGGTGCCTGCTTGTGTATTGGCTTACTATTTCGCGAGCCAGTTCAGTGCGGCGAGCATCGGTGAGAGCTTCGCGAAAAACATCGGTTTGAATTATCAGAAGATCGTCTTCATTGGTGTTGCGTTAGTGGCTATCAGTGCCTCCTCTGTGGTGATGATCGTTGGTGTTATCCCATTCCTTGGCCTTATCGTGCCGAATATCGTGTCTCTGATGATGGGCGATAACATGAAGAAGATTCTGCCTTGGACTGCCTACTGGGGGGTGATCTTGGTGTTGGCTTGTGACCTGCTAGCTCGAATCGTCATCTTCCCTTATGAGATTCCAATCTCGATGGTAATCAGCATCTTTGGTGGCATGATTTTTATTTACCTAATCATGAGAGACAAGTCGAATGCGTGATTCAGTAAAAATTGCGATTCTGGCTATCGCGTCTTTGGGTATGACAGCGCTATTCATCGGGCAGGGGCTGACGTGGGATAACTACGAGTTCTTCTTGTCTCTGCGCCTACCAAAATTGCTGTCGATTGTGTTGGCGGCGGTAGCGATCTCGGCGTCGTCATTGGTTTTCCAAACCATTACTAATAACCGAATTCTAACCCCATCCATCTTGGGCTTTGACAGCTTGTATATGCTGGTACAAACGGTACTTCTGTTTGTGTTTGGCAGTGCTAGCTTCTGGGTGATTGACTCGATCGCAAACTTTTCGATGTCTGTGACTGTGATGATCTTGTTCTCGTTTGCTCTGTTCCATTTCTACTTTAAGAGCAAGCGAAACAACGTATTCACACTGCTGTTGATAGGCATCGTATGTGGCAGCGTATTCTCGAGTTTGTCTAACTTCTTGGCGATGTTGATTGACCCGAACGAGTTCGCGGTGCTGCAGAATGTGATGTTCGCAAGTTTCAATAACGTGAAAGGCGAGTTGGTTTACCTCAGCCTTATTCCTTTGGGTTTGAGCTTGCTTGGCCTTTGGTTGTTAGCGCCTAAGCTTGATGTACTTTGGCTTGGTGTTGATAACGCGACAAGCCTGGGTGTGAACACCAAGCGATTGACTCAGATTACCTTGGTGATTGTGTCAGTGATGGTCGCGGTGTCTACGGCTCTGGTTGGCCCTGTGCTGTTCTTTGGCTTGATCACCGTAAGCTTAGCTCGCCAGATATTCCGATCTTATCAGCATCGTGTGCTTATCATCGCAAGCAGCTTACTAGCGATCGTGCTATTGGTTTCTGGCCAATGGTTTATCGAAAAAGTGATGGCGTTTGAAACCACTGTGAGTGTGATTATTAACTTGGTCGGCGGTTTGTATTTTATGTTCTTGTTGTTACGCACCAGAATTCAGTAAAGGTAGTAAGTAGTGATTAAATTAACAGGTTTAAGTAAGAAGTATGGCAAGTCACTCGTGGTTGATGATGCCAGTGCTATGTTCCCGAAAGGCGAAGTGACTTCTATCATTGGCCCAAATGGTGCGGGTAAAAGTACACTGCTTTCAATGGCGAGCCGCTTAACAGACAGCGACGCGGGTGAAGTGGTCATTGGCGATAAGTTACTGGCTGAGTGGGATACCAAAGAGCTAGCGAAGCACCTTGCCGTGTTAAGACAATCAAATAACATCAACATGCGATTTACGATTCGTGAATTGGTCTGTTTTGGTCGTTTCCCACACTCTCAAGGTCGCTTGAAAGACGAAGATCATAAGATCGTCGATACAGCACTAGAACACCTTGGCATTACTGACATCCAAAACAAATACCTTGATGAGTTGAGTGGCGGTCAGCGTCAAATGGCGTTTATCGCGATGGTTGTGGCGCAAGATACGGATTATGTGTTCTTAGATGAGCCACTGAACAATCTTGATATTAAACACTCGGTCGAAATTATGCAGACGTTGCGTCGTTTAGCGCATGAGTTCAATAAAGCGGTCGTTATCGTGATTCATGACATCAACTTCGCTTCTTGTTACTCAGATAACATTGTCGCGATGAAGAGGGGCCAAGTGGTTAAGTCGGGCAAGGTCTCTGAAGTGGTTGAAAAGTCAGTGATGGAGTCGATCTACGAGATCCCATTTGAGATTCGTGAGTTCGATGGTGTTCGAATCTGTATGTATTATTCAGGTCGTTAGGTTGCTGGTTCTCTAGCCTGCTTAAATCCCTAGTTACCGAAATGAGAAGAGCTCCTACACTATGAGGAGCTCTTTTTTTCTCTATGTATAGCTGATTTTTAAGACTTGCTCAGTTTTAGCAAACTCAATGAGTTCATCAATGTACGTAGAGCTAACCGAATCAGATATACACATTACTGGATACCGATTATCAATGACCAACGCTGCTGTTAATCAGTGATCAATTCATATTCAAGTTTGGTAAGAATTGCAGGGGCAAGTGATTCTAAATCGACCGTCGTATACCCATAAAAGTTTGGCCTGATTTCACTACGTAGTTTAGTTAGAGAATCTTTTGTATTCTCTTCCATCATCAATTTGTCATTAAAATCAGCGAGTAACTTGAGTTGTTGCGCAGAGAGAGGGGATAGGTATTCGCTGTAACCACCGACAGAGCTGTATAACAGTTCATAGCGACCACCTTCTGCTTCTTCAATGTAATAATTCCCTGAACGCGCAATATTGGATATGGCAGCATGTTCTGTTGTCGAGTTAACGAAGTTGGTTTCCAAATAAGTGGCGCTGCCTGCGTGGTAGTTCACATCAGCGACAAACCCCGGTTTAGGGAAAATGAGAAAAGCATCTATTGTGTCGTTGGATGTTATTGCAGAAAGAATAAACTTACTGTCTTTGTAGTATTTTATCTGTACCTCACCATTCGACATCTTGGTATAAACCGGAGAGCCAAATGTCTCTTCTAAAATGCCACTGGAAGCACGAATATAGACTTTAGAAAGGCGCTCGTTAGATGGAGCATCTGAAAAGTTAGAAATTAAGAGGTCCCAACCTTTGCTTCCCATATCAATAGCATCGTTGAACTGACCACCTGCGATGATCAGCGCAATGATGGCAAGGATAGAGTTTGGTGTCTTCTCTCTCATTATTTCAAGAAAATCTTTTTGATCTTCATTGGGAGCTTGTTGAGTTAAAGACACGTCTTCTTCTGGTGCTGTTTTATCAACAGATGAAGGTAGAGCTTGTTCTGACATGATAAAACCTTATTCAGCAACAACTTGAGGTGCTCGTGCAACCACACGGGTACATAAATATTCTTCGACATCTTTTTCTACAGAAACGCTTTCTGTTACCCAGGTAAACTTCATTAGCTGGTTGGTTAGTTGTTTTGTGGTCGATTTAGCGGTTACGGTTGTAGTCACAACATTGTCTTTACGATCGGCTGTTACAATCTTCTTTTTCTCCGAGGTTCGATTTGTATCGAGCTCTTTTTGCACCATGGCTTCGAGAGACGCAGCTAGCGATGCTCTCGCCTCCATTGAAGCGATGTCCATATCAAGCGTCATGTCTCCCATACTTTCAACACAAGCAACGCCTGCGATTAAGCCTTCAGGCAAATCAAATTGTGGGTTCATGCGCCAACTAGGAAATTCGGAGTTAGCGGCTGCTTGAAATGACAATGTAGTAATTGCAGCGATAATTAGAGTCTTTTTCATGTTTTATCCTTAAATCATATTCTTTTCGTAATTAACTTCTGCTTTACTTACTTTTTTCAAGTAGTTACGAGTTTCCGCAGCAGAATGCTTTCGTTGGATAGTTTGGAATACTTGTTGTGGTTCAAGCTGGTTAATATTCTTGATTGCAACTGAGCGTTTGCCACCGAAAATATGATAGATTGGCCCCATGCCTCCGTTGTAAGCCGCTGTTATGCAGTACTTTAAGCTCTCTTCATTGGTAACGCCTTTGAAGTAGCGAGAGCGCAGTAAGTGCAAATAAGCGGTACCGACCTCAATGTTTTTTTCGGGGTCGAATAAGTATTCTTTATTCAGTAACTGTTGTTCACCAAATAGGAAGTTTGTCGCATCTAATCCTGCGGAACTTGGGACAATTTGCATCAGGCCAAAGGCAGGAACATGTGAGGTTGCTGTAGGATCGAAAGCGCTTTCTGTTTTGATGATAGACAGTATAAATTCAGGCTCAAGTTTGTATTTTTCTGCGTAAACTTCAACGGTATCAAAAAAGCGTTGTTCTTTACGATTAAGCCAACTTGGCGGAAAAGAAATAACGGCTTTGAGAACGGTATTGCCTTTACTGTCTTTGGCTTTGGTCACGGCCACATTTTCAAGAGCTTTGTCTAACTCTTGAGCCTGAACCTTTGGTGTTTCGGAAACGGGTAAGAATGTCTTATCACTGAGTTTCTCAACATTTGTTGCTTCAATCAGTTCAGAGGTATAAGCATCGGCTTGTTGGGCTTCGCCAATGGTCAGCTGAGATGTACGCACGATCTCTTCTTTGAGTTCTTCTACTGAGGTTGTTTCACCTGTAATAGTGGTGACTTGAATCGTATTTTTCTCGAAGTTAACTTCACGCTTTATTTGTAGAGAGGGGCTGTAGCTGACCCACTTAAATTGGTCGCTAAAGGTAGGATTATCCCAAGATTCTGAAACTTTGGTTTTAAACTTATCAAACTCTTGTTGAGCTTGTGCCACATATTGATCGAATTCGCAGTTCTTTTGTACTTTGTAAAGATCAAATTGGGCTTCACTGCAGAGTTTGTATTTTTCAAACTCATCTTTCGCTTCAAAAGGTTGATTGACAAAATGTTCGACGCTAGGGCAACTTTGTTCGGTAATTGAAAGTTCACACGCTTGCTGCAGCGTATCTGCAGACGCCCATCCACTAGAGATAAGTATCGCTAAAGGGGATAGCTGGCAAATTATTTTCTTCATATCTGTTCCTTGACCGAGGGGTTAACCTTTCTCTATCGAGAGTCGTTCCATGACAAAATCACAGTGCTCGAAATAGTTCAGGATCAACCCAAACCCTGGAGTGTCTGTTGATAAACGCGATTCATCCAATCGCTCAAATCGAGAGGTGTCTATTTTTGTAGGGCAGAGCAATGCGATATTGGTATCGTATGTCTCTTGTCCGTTGTTGAGCAGCGCTTCGATTCCGTCATACTGATTTCTATCTGGAAACTCGATAGAGGCGCCATCTGTGACTTGATGGTTTTCAACTAACACGCCGGTACTGCCATCTTCATAAACTTGAAACAAAGAGAGGTAACCCGCTTGATTTGAGTGGAGTTGAATAAAGTAATGGTCGCCAGCATTGAGTCGTCGCTTGGATGATTGAATATCTATACTTTCATCTGAATAGTTGAAAAATAGGTGGTTATACTTTGTTTCGGGTAGTATTAACTGGCCACTACTGCTAGAGAGCATCCAGCCCCCAGCAAACCGCTCGATATCTATATGCGGTAGGCATTGGTGTTGTTCCACCCAATTTTTTAGCATGGTCGTTGTTGACCAGTATGGGTGTAATTCACGGTGACATTGTGATTTCTTTAACCAAGCAGAGAGCTTTTGTGCAAATGACTCGGGGTCATATTGGACTTGAACATAAAACTGGTTTTGCGATTTTTCACTGTTGATAATGGTGACGTTGTTTCGGAAAACTACATTGGATATGGATTCTTTATGAGAAGCCGCAGATGTTTTCAACTCGCCATTTTCGAAGGTTTTAGTACTAGTGATCTTACTGACTATTTGGTTTTCAACACCTTTAGCCAGATCATGATAAGCCGCGTCTTTGGCTTGTTGGTAAGTGTTGCCTTTGCCGAACCCATAGCTCAAAGTTGAGTCCAATGGTACTTCCCCGTACCAAGACGGGGAAGCGAAAGCACAAGCACTCGACAGTGAGATGATTAGCGCTAGGATTTTCATTAGTCTTCCGGTTGTGGTACAGGAGCTGAACGAAGGCTCCAACTATCATAAGGTTCACCTTTTGAATCATATCTTACAATAGAGATCATTTGTCCAGATTGGGCTGCACTTATCAAATCGTCGCCCCTAGCAATCCCATAATTAAGCGCAGAAGCGTTTTTTAGTACTTCTTTGAATCCATCAGCGTTGGCAGCTAATTCATTGTTTTTGAGGGTTCCACTCATTACTTGACCGCCGGCAGAGCCACCACTACTGTACCCGTTTGCTGTTTGAATACTCCATATTTGGCGGCCATCCGCCCCAACAGATGGTCCATCTACATACCAACTGCGACCCTTACTATCAGAGTAATGTCCTGATATCAGTTGATTTGCACTTGCAAAAGCAACTGATTTTATTGAACTCATATTTTTGAATATCAGGTTGCCATTTTTATCTGCTGCGAATTCTGCGCTCATATCGAAAAATTGAGTTGTTCCTGTATCTTTGTTGGTTACCGGAACTCGCAGCATGGTGATTTGATTCCCTGCGCCTTGGAAGTGAGCTCCTTGGAACGCGATATCTAGATTCGAGTTTTCTACGTCTGCAGCGAAGGCTGTTGATGAGATTAGAAGAGCTGATGTTGCTAAAAGTGTTTTCTTAAACATGGATATAAGCCTTAATCAATGTTTCAAATAGGTTGTAAATTGAAATAGTTTTAAAAGTGGCATGATCTTAAAAGAGACCTGCTATTAAAGAGACATAGTCTGGTTACCGGTAATTGTTGGATGTTGACGTTTTAAATCCCCCATCTCAAAAGAGGCAGATTTCACTTTGTCGTAAACATCTTGATAAAGCGTATTCACATCTTTGTTTCCCTCGATCATTGACTTCATGAGGTAGTAGCTAAACAGGCGATGACCTTTTTCTTGGTACATATTGGAATACTCTTTATCGCGTCCCGCGGTGATCACGACCATACGTTCAGGATCAATGCTGACTTTTTTCGGTGCCAGTCTAGAAGCGGCAACCCCTTTGATGACTGATACACCATCAGTAGCTCCGCTGAAACAACTGTCTACCATAACGACTATCTTGCCTGCTTTGCTGCTAGACAGAGTTTTGTAGAGGTTATCGAGTTTGAAGAACTCATCGTCAGTTATGTAATCAGGGATCTTATCTTGTGGAAGAATGTAAGGATCATTATCGGGAATCGCAGGGATACCATGTCCACTGTAGTAGAAGTAAACCGTATCGCCTTCATCGACGTTGTCTAACATTAAACGTAACTTATCTTTAATCGCACCACTGGTTGCGTCACGGTCAATGAGTTCGTAGACGTGCCTTTCAGGAACCCCCAGAACTTTTGTCGCAACGTCAGACATAACTTCACCACTACTGCGCGCAAAGGCTACTTGATCTGAATTTGCGTAATCTTCGATAGATAGGTTGAAGAACCAGTTGGATGAGTTACTTTCCACAGGCACAAAGCCATTAAGTAGTTGCTTCAATTCATCAGAGGCAGTGTTGTCCGTTGCCGAGAGGCGTGAATCGACTTCAAACGCATCGATTAAGTTAGGGTTTTGCATCTCTAGCCCTGGAGTCTCGGCACTGCTTGGGCCACTGTTAATAACCACACTCAGAGCTTCGGGCTGATAATTACTTTTAGCCACATCCCCTGAGAACATTACGTCATTGTAGTTGCCTTTTATATTTACGAGCTCTAGTTGATTCTCGTCATAAGAGTAGGTGAGTGCGAGGTCAAGGTTATCGATATTGCTGAAGACATCACGCGCCTGCTCAAGAGGTACATTTAGAATAATGTCTCGCTGATAGTTTTGATTTGACGCTTTAAACAACAGGTGCATTTGCTGGTTTTCAGCATCATAACTCTTTGTTGTGACGACCGGCTTACCCATTACATCTCTAAAAGCCTTAGCAACGAGTCGAGTTTTTTGCACGCCCAAGTTGCCCTTTCGAGAGTCTGCCCCTTCTTGTAGGACTCGAATTTTGGCATTTCGAGCTTCTACTTGTTGACGGTATTTAAGTTGTATAGCGGCTATTTGTTGTTGTCGTTCTATTCGCAATTTTTCGACGCGTTGATCAAATTGAGTTTTGGTTTCAAATTGATCTTTGACGATTTCTGGCGCTTTGGGCAGATCAGGCTCTCGAACTGGTGGTGGAATGTCTGAGCTGCTCAATGTGGTGTGTTGTACTTCGTATAAAGAGGCGACAGCACCAACCAATGACATTGGGTCGTCAGATTGTATACATCCGATAGAACTCGTCATGTAATGTTGTTCGGTAGAGGACTCTTGTCCTGCAAATAGGTCAACATTATTGCTTGCTTTTTTTTGTCCGCCGCGAGTGATGACCTTGCCATTCAGCGAAATAGGAGCATCAACTTGCAGCTCACCGCCAAGCTGCCAAATATCAGGATTAGATGAACATATAGTTCCTTGTTTAGAGTGCGAAAATTCAAATTGATTGTCAGCGTTAGCAAAACTAAGAGTTGGTGCTAACGCAAATAGCATACCTGTGACAATTCTATTCCGTGTCATTAGATAAGTCTTCCGTATGGCCGTAGTGTCAGATGAGCTCAAGACCATATAATCTAGTTGAATATCACTCAATAGCGCATCAATCGCAATGAGATATAAGTCAACGTTTGTTTTGTTAAATGTGAGCAAGTTTTGGTTAATTTGGGAGGAGTGTTTCTTAATTTGCTTCTGTTTGAGAGGCTTAGGAGGGTATTGTTCTTACTTTTAGAGCTCAATTGATTCGCTTTATTTATAAATGGTGGTGTTCTCATGTTAAAAATTATTGCTCTTCTCTTAATCGCTATCGGCGTTTTTATTGGAATTCAATATGGTGATGAGATGGTTAGTCAATTGGATAGTGGTACTGAAACTGTTCTCAATACAATAGAAAAACTCAAAGGTTAAGGTGAAGTATGTCTATTTTCTCATTTGACGATTTTCTGGAACGCCTGAAGGACTGTGAACGAATCATCATTCAAGCTCATGACTTTCCTGATCATGATGCGGTAGGTTCCGCTTTTGCTCTCGCTTATTTACTTAGGAAGAAGGGCTTTAAACCCCTCATTACCTATCAAGGCTTTATTGACCGTGTTTCTTTACATAATTTGATTGGGTGGCTTGATATTCCCATCGTTAAGTCACACCGATTAGATCTAAAACCCAATGATAAAATCATTGTTGTGGATGGCTGTATTGGTGAAAAAAACGTTACCGATTTACCAGGTATAGAAGTTGGTGTGATCGATCATCATCAGGTTATAGCACCCAGTTTCGTTTGGTTTTCAGATATTCGACCTAACTATGGCGCAACAGCTTCCATTATGGTTGAGTACTTTAATCATTACGATCTGCCTATTCCAGAGCGCGTAGCAACGGCTTTACTTGTTGGATTAACGTTCGATACGGCAAATTTTACCCGAGCAATGAACAAAGCTGATATCAAAGCTCTCTTTCAACTCCAAAGCTGTGCCGATATGAATATGGTAAATCGTATTTGTCGCAATCAAATCGAATATCAAGAATTGAAGTTATTTGATTCCATGTTTGAAGCTATTAGGAAAGACGGCAATTGTGCATTTGGCAGCTTACCAGAAGGGTGCCCCAAAAATATGCTGGGAGTGCTTGGCGACTTTCTATTGACCGTTGATGAAATAGATATAGTAGTGTTAAGTGCTCGTAGCCATGAGAGAACATTCGTTTCATTGCGTTCTGAGTGCCCCCAAAATGATGTGGCGAAGGTGATAAAGAGAGCTTTGAATGATACAGGTGCTGGGTTTGGTGGAGGACACTCACATATGGCTGGTGGTGTCGTTAATCAAGTCTTTAATCACTTTAATGAACAAAGTTTCGTTTATGATCTAATTCGTCCTCAGTTGATTGTCGGTTGATTTTAAGCGAGTGTTTGTTGAAACTAATTGATGGTTTTTATCTGGTTCACATTCAAAGGGTGGATGCCGAATTTTTGACTGGTCATACTTCGACAAACGTTGGTTTGATGTCACTCGAAGATCTACTCTTCATTTTTGAAAATCAATTGCTTTTTTTCTGCTTAACCTCTGAAAACCGTTCTACACTAGGGTTATAACTGTTTGATTTGTATACGAGGTATCAATGAGTCGGAAACCTATAGTGTTAGTCGTGGATGACACCCCAAGTAACTTGGATGTGTTAACGGCAATACTCAAAGATACCTATCAAGTGAAAGTAGCGATTAACGGCACAATTGGTATCAAGATCGCGAAGATGGTGCCGCAGCCAGACCTTATCCTCCTTGATATCATGATGCCTGACATCGATGGTTACGAGGTGTGCCGCCAACTTAAAGCTCAGCCGAATACGGCTCACATTCCTATCATTTTCGTGACCGCCACAATTGGTCCAGAAGCCGAAGTAAAAGGGCTCTCCTTGGGGGCTGTCGATTACCTAACCAAGCCGATAACCCCTGCAATTGCACTCCAGCGTGTGAAAACGCATATCGCACTTTATGACCAACAACGCGCGTTGTTTAGTCAGGTAAAAGAGAAAACTCAAGAGATCAATCTCGGTAAGCTAGAAACACTGAACATACTGGGTAGAGCTGCTGAATTTAAAGACAATGAAACAGGCATGCACGTTAAGCGTATGAGTCACTACTGTGAAGTGCTAGCTAAAGCCTTGGGAATGACTGACGAAGATGCCGAGACGTTGCGTGATGCAGCACCAATGCATGATATTGGCAAGATCGGTATTCCTGATAGCGTATTACTCAAGCCGGGTAAATTGGACGCCGACGAGTGGACAATTATGCAAAAGCATGTCGAATATGGTGTTGATATACTTGGTAGGCAGAGTGATTCCAAACTGATGCGTATGGCTATTCAGGTGGCGCAATATCATCACGAAAAATGGGATGGCAGTGGTTATCCAAACCAGATAGCTGGTGAAGGTATCCCATTGGTTGGAAGAATTGCGGCTGTTGCTGATGTGTTTGATGCCCTGACCGCAGAGCGCCCTTATAAAAAAGCTTGGAGTATTGATGAGGCGCTGAACTTGTTTGAAGAACAGAAAGGCAAACATTTTGATCCAACTATCGTTGATGTGTTTTTTCTGAAGTTACCTGAGATTCTAGCAATTAAAGAGAAATTTAGAGATGAGTGATGGCTTGATGTTGTCGCTAAATCGTTTGGTTGTTTTTCTGGTCATTACACTTGTGGTGTGGTCGCTGCTAATGCGATCTACGAATGCTGCTGAGGTAACAGATACTGAGTTAAATCAGTGGTTGGGAAACCAACCTACGGTAACTTTTGTTGTCTTGGCCAACCATTATCCTTACTCATTCATCGATGATGATGGGCAGGTTTCTGGGATCATCAAAGATTGGACATTAGATCTTGAACAGCGTTTTGGTGTTCATGTTCGGTTTGTCACAGTTAACTCGCGTGTCGAGGCTAAAGCCGCGTTAGTCGACGGGCGAGGCGATGTATTTCCATTCCAACAGTTCGACCCAAGTGAAGGTGGCCGTTTTCTTGCGAGTGCTCCCTATATTCCTTATCAGGTCGCAGTGATTGTTCCCATCGACAACAAACTCGATGGAAACCTAGATCAAAATAATAAACGCCGTATTGCGATGGTTAACGAAAATATCGATTTGGAGCGAGCCGGTGTCAAATTGAGTTCTATTGAGCGAGTGAATTTTGATAACGTTATTGATGCAGTACGTGCGTTAGGGGCCGGGGATGTCGAAGGCATGGTCGGTGAACCTATCACCACTATGGATCTTGCGAAAAAGATTGGCGTTCATGATTTAGCGGTAAACTATGTTCTGGAGCATTGGAAAAGGTTTGAAGCATCAATGGTGATTCGAACCGATGAACCAGAACTGCTGACGCTAATCAACAAACAGATTGAAACCTTCGACGTTGATAACAAGAACCAGATTTTATCGAAGTGGCTAGACAGTTCCCCCTATCGAGTGCCGCTAAAAGGCGTGTTTGGCTTTGGTAACCCTCCGTATATTTACCCAGACAGCACCGCAGTCGGGCTACAGTACGACATTCTTCAGCGTGCACTGAATGACATGGGATATAAACTAGGTGACGTTGTCACACTTCCACCTAGCGCCGCTAAAAAAGCCATCGATAACAATAATTCTATAGCCTTTTTTTCTGGTGTTCAGTTTGATGATCCTAATGCGCACTTTTTAAGTGATAACGTTTTTAATGTTGAGTTTGTTCCTGTTTCACTAACTCGCCGCAAACTCCAACTTCAATCCCCAAAAGACCTATCATTAGGGGCGTTATTGTTCGACGAAACATCCACAATTAAAAACTCTGTTGAAGTTCTGAAGAGTAAGTTAGACATTGATCGTATTGAAGATTACGAAGATCTTGAATCAGCATTCTCGCAGTTGAGGGCTCAAAATGTTGACCTGCTAATGGTTGAACGAAGAGTGCTAGAGTGGTTTATCACCAACACTCGTTTTATTGAAATGGCAGAGCTAACGCTACATGACGAGTATAAAGTTGAGTATCCGATCTATGTGGACTTTAAGAGTGAAGAAATCAGAGATAGCTTCAATGCCGCAATTAAAAGGCTTAAACAGGAGGATGACGGCTTAAACCAAATTATCGAGATGCAGGTTCAGAGTGATTTAAGCCTAGTCCTTAAAAAAGCGAATATTATCGCGCAAATATCTGCGTATTTTATCGTCAACGACCGCTTTGAAGAGTTGACGGAAGTGTTTGAAATTTTCGACACGGACAGTTCTTTTCAGGTGATCACCGCACAAGCGGATAACAATAGTCGCCCGATCAAATCTTGGTACATAGGCAACCTAGTTGATCAATATGGAGAGAAGAAAAATACCTCTCACTTTTCATCAGTCACCAAGGTGGCGAATTATAGGACCAAGGGAGGGAGTATCAACTCTGGTTCGATGACTTTCTACTTTGATGTTAATTCGTTAGAGCGGAACTATGTTTATTTTCCATCTGTCGAACAATTTAGTTCATTCGGAGATGCGGCGAAACGCTATATTGCGGATGTTTATCAAGCGAGTAACTTGACTGGAGAGATCCTAAATCTAAGCCAAAAAGAGAGGGCGTGGATTAAAGATAATCCGGATGTACGTATAGGTATCGATCCGAATTCGTTACCTTATGAAGCGGTATCCAATACCGGTGAATACATCGGGATGATTGATGATTATCTAACGCTGATTGAACAAAAAACAGGGCTAAGTATTCAGCATGTTGACGTGGCGAATTGGTCTGAGACCCGAAGCTTGGTTGATCATCATGAAGTGGAACTGGTCTCAGCAGCTCAAGAGAATCGTTCGTTAGGAGATAACGTCAAAGCAGCTAAAAGCTTGTTTTCAAGTCGTTTGGCCATTGCATCGAGAAGAGACGTTAGTAGCTTGGTACTTGAAGAAGCTGATGGTTGGAAAATCGGTATATTGAAGAATGCGGCAAATACTAACGCGATTTTATATAAGTACCCGAACGTTGAGTGGGTAGAGGTAGAATCCACGGCCGATGGGCTCAACCGATTGGATGATAAAACCTTAGACGGCATGGTCGACACTGTTGATGTCCTCAATTACCTCATTGATTCATTTGGTCATCGAGAGATTGGAATTGTCGGACGACTTGATTTTTTCCTTTCACCCACCTTACATGTCATCAAATCTGAGCCTTTGCTTTATTCGATTGTGAATAAGGCGATTGAGAGTATTTCTGCTGAAGAACATCAAAAGATATCGGCGAAGTGGGCGGCGCCAAAAGCGATAGAAAGAGTTAATTATCAATTGGTTTACACCATTTCGGTGTTCTCTCTGGTGATCCTTCTTCTTATTATTTTCTGGAATCGTAAATTAACTAAGCAGATCAGTATTGCTAAGGAAGCAACCGAAGCTCTGGAAAAGGCGCAGAACCAACTCTACAACATGCTAAATAGCTCTCCAATTGCAGCCAGCGTGGTATTTGAAGAAGAGGTTCGTTACGCGAACGATACGGCAAAACGTTTGTTTGGCGTGGAAGATCAGGCGTTGTCTTCTATCGACGTTGCCGCTATCCATGACTCGCTGAGCGTTCGTGATGGCGTGCATAAAGAGCTCGACCTTAACGGTAAAGTTGAAAATAGGGAGTTGGTACTCAGAAAGTCTGATGGAACCCGATTTGTTGCTTTGGTCAGTTACTATCTTTTTGAGATTGATGGGGAAGTCGCCACACTATTTTGGGCATTCGATATTTCAGAAATGAAGCGCCTTAACGAACAATTGGAAGAAGAAAAACAGAGAGCCGATTTGGCGAGCCAAGCTAAATCGGAATTTTTAGCTAATATGAGCCATGAGATAAGAACCCCAATGAATGCCATTATTGGCTTGTCTTATCTGGCGATTGGCGAAATATCTAATCCTGTCGCTCGAAATTATATTGAGAAAGTGCACCGTTCTGGCCATTCGTTACTCGGTATCATCAATGACATCCTTGATTTCTCAAAGATAGAAGCTGGACAACTTGTTATTGATAACGTCCCGTTTGATCCCGTAACGACCTTTAAAGATGTGATTGAGCTGATGGAGTCGAAAGCGGCTGAGAAGCAGCTCAATTTGTCGATGGTCATAGACTCTGAGTTAGACACGCCATTGCAAGGCGATCCATTGAGGTTGTTCCAAGTCATACTCAACCTTGTGGGTAACGCGATTAAGTTTACGGAAAAAGGCAGCGTAGCGTTAACGGTGGAGCATGTTGACTCGAACGATAGCAGTCTAACCATGAAGGTGAGTGTGATGGATACCGGGATAGGCATCTCGGATGGGAACCGTCACAAGCTGTTTGAAGCCTTTAGCCAAGCGGATACCACAACGACACGTCGGTTTGGCGGTACAGGGCTTGGACTCAACATTAGCCAGAAATTAGTGCATGCGATGGGCAGTCAAATTACGGTGGAGAGTGTTTACGGGCAAGGCAGTGAGTTCTCCTTTGTACTGACATTGCCACGCTCAAGCTCGGATGCGTTAGCCGACTTCAAAGCTCAAGAGTTGCAACTGGATTATCAGATAGAGTTCAAAGGGCAAAGAGTGCTATTGGTTGAAGACAATGAGCTGAACCAAGATCTCGCCTTAGCATTTTTCAGTCGCTCTAAATTAAATGCCGATCTTGCTGAAAACGGAAAGGAAGCGCTGGAGTTAGCTAAAAACAACGACTACGAAATAATCTTCATGGATCTTCAAATGCCGATTATGGACGGCTTTGAAGCTACCCGTTTGATTCGTGAATTCGATATAGATGTACCGATTATTGCAATGTCAGCCAATGTTTTTGCTGATGCGAAACAACGAGCGAGGGCGTCGGGCATCACGGACTTCTTGGATAAGCCTATTGTTATTGATAAAGCGATGTCTTTGATTACTCGATACATTGTTCCTGAGGTCTTAGTTGAAGGTCGAGCGCCATCAGACACGTCTTCAGATACGATACTGGCCAGTGATTCTGATAATAGTTCGGAATTACACTCCGATACTCAAACAGAGCAGCCTGTTTTCTCTCAGTCGAGGTTTGAGCAACTGACTCATCATGATGCGAAACTGCAAGAGAAGATGCTTGGTAGATTCTGCCAAGGGGCGCCTGACATTATGTCGGAAACCTTCGACAACCTAGTGCAAGATGAATGGGCGACGTTAGAGCGTAATCTACATACCTTAAAAAGCATGGCAGCTTCGATTGGTGGATTGCGATTGGCAGAGTTACTCAGTGATTTAGAAAGCAAAGCGCATGACAAGGCGTGTGATGAAGCAGATCTTAAGCAAGGCGAACTTGGGTTAATCGAACTGATTAAAGCAGTTGAGATCAGCTTTGATGTGTCTGGTGTTGGGGGATTCAATACGACAAGTACTGAAGAAGCCGATGCGAGTCTTGCTGATACCTCTGATTCACCGAGCATCACGTCAGAACAGCATGCTCAGTTGCTATCACTGCTGGATGCTTATGATAACGATGCAACTCAATATGTGACTGAGTTACTGGTACAGTATCCACATTCTGTTGTTCTCAAAGATGTTCGAAGTGCGTTAGATAATTATGACTTTGAACGAGCAAAAGAGGGGCTTGGCGCTTCTGAGTAGTTGTCTTTTATAAATATCACTTCAACATTAAAGCCTTTAGCTCTTATAGCGAAATACCGAGCTAGCTAAAGGCTTTAAATCTATCTATACCGAACTAACGACTCACGTTCTGTTTGATTAGCTCAACAACCGTATCGTATCGGTGCGGCAGTTTTCGGTTTCGTTTTTGAACCAGATACAGCGTTTCCTCTACTTCTACCTTTGGCGGCACAACGTGTAGCTTGTCTCTATCTGGGAAGTGTTCAACCGCGCCAGCCGGTAACACGGTAAAACCTAATCCTTTTGATACGGGTAGCAAGATCTGGTGAAGCTGATTGATGTAGCCAGATCTTGGTATCTCATTAACGTTGATGTTCGCTAAGTCTTTATCTCCGCAAAGGTCGAAATACAAAGACAGATAGTGTGCAGAATCTGGGTGGGCAATCAGGCCAATGTCATTCAATACTTGCGGCGTTATCTCTAAATCAGCAAGGCTGTGGTGAACAATAAGACACAGTGCTTCTTTGCCGATGACTTGGCTTTGGTAGTAGCTGTCGTTCGGGGAATGCCTAACAATGCCGATATCGGTAGTGCCTTCGCTTAGGTCATTCAATATCTTTTTGTTTGGAGCGGCTTCTAAGTTAATGCTGAGCTCTTGGTGTTGCTGTTGAAGTTCAAGAAGCTTGGGATACAGACGCAAAGAGAGTGAGCCAGAGCAAGACAAGTGACATTGCCCAGCATAAGGGTTATCAAAACTCAGAGACTCAAAAAGATCTTCTTGGTCTTTCTCTAGTTTGATCGCATAGCGATACATAATCCGACCCTGTTCGGTCAGTTCGAAGCTCTTGTTTTCTCGAGAGAGCAGGTCACAATTACAAGCTTGTTCAAGCTTCTTGATGTGTTGGCTGACTCCAGGTTGTGTCATATACAACTTTTCTGCCGTTTGGGTGAAATGGCCAACTTCAACCAGAGTCTTAAACGTATTGAGCCAAAGTGGATTAATCATACTCACCTTCAAATACTAAAGCCTATAAATAACAGAAAATTATTATTATCTTAAGTAATGATAATTTCAACTCTAGCGTCTTAAGTAACGCTAATCAAAGTCATGTGGTGGTAGCACTTTATATTGGTCTATTGGTCGCTTTGTAGAGTTGCTATGAGTAACAAAGTGTTGCGACTTTGTTGAATTTTTGGTCTATTGACCAACTGTGCTCATATTTAGGAACAAAGATGAATAGAAATGTTTGGCTGCTCTCACTGTGTCAGGCCTTGTTGATGACGGGTAACATATTACTGATCTCTGTGATTGGTTTGATCGGTAAGCAGATTGCACCCAGTGTCAGCATGATCACCTTGCCGGTTGCACTGCAGTTTTTGGGTCTAATGGCAGCCACTATTCCTGCATCTTTAATTTCAGGCAAGTTAGGGAGAAAGAGAGGATTTAGCATTGGTAATGTGGTTGGCATTACAGGAGCTAGTCTTGCCACCTACGCACTGTCTCAGCAAAATTTCTATCTGTTTTGTTTCGCTACGTTCTTACTTGGGATAGGCATAGGTTTTGGCACGCTTTATCGTTTTGCTGCAATCGAGGTGTGTGATGAAAATGCACGTCATCGAGCGATCTCTATCTCGATGGCTGGTGGCGTTTTAGCCGCGGTATTAGGGCCAAATTTGGCGATTATGTCGCAACAGTGGTCGCAAGATGGCTTGTACATTGGTGCTTTTGCTTCTTTGATTGGATTGAACATTCTTGCGTTACTCATCTTACAAACAATTCAGTTTCCAAAAGTCTCTTTTAATAGTCGGGCACCTAAATCCGATCCTCTCAGTGTGATAGTAAAAGCGCCTAACTTTATTGGCGCAGTGTTTGCTGCCATGGTCGCTTATGCGGTGATGAATATCCTGATGACAGCAACGCCATTGGCAATGATTGGTTGTGGCTTTGACTTTACCAAAGCAGCGGGCGTCATTGAGTGGCACGTATTGGGGATGTTTGTTCCTGCATTCTTTACTGGTTCACTTATCGAGAAGTTTGGCTCAAGAATGATGATCTTGGCAGGCGGGGTTCTGTTCGTCGTCTGTATCGCGATTAACATTCATGGCGAATCTATCTGGCACTTCAGAGCGGCTCTAGTTGTGCTTGGTGTCGGTTGGAACTTTATGTTTATCGCGGCAACAGGTTTGTTTAGTCAGTCCTACCAATCGCAGAATAAAGCTAAGGCACAAGCGTTTAATGAATTTATTGTCTTTGGCTGTGTGACGATTACAGCGATGCTCTCTGGCTGGCTAGAATCGACAGCAGGGTGGCAGAACCTCAATATCTATGTATTGCCATTCGTGTTAGCTGTTATCTTGCTGTTCGCATTCAGTGCTCGTAAATCGCGTATTCAAAAGCAGCCTGTGTAATGGCTCATCGAATGGTGGTTCAGTAAATTTGTTACTGTGATTAAAACCCTAGTATCTCGAACTGCGACCAATAAAAAGCCCTACCAAATCGGTAGGGCCTTTGCTTACGGCTTAAATAATAACGTTTTCTTAAAACTGCTGTCGTGGCTTATATCCTGTGACAACAGTACTTAAGCTTGTGTTGTAAATACGCATGACAGAGCTAGCGATGATTTACAGGTCGACCAAAATTGTCTTAGTGGTAATCCCACCTTGGTCATCGATTATCTTCAGTGTCACCTCGTGCTTTCCGTATGAAGGGAAGATTGACGTGAATGTGCGACCTCGTTTCACCTTTCCGTTTGGAAGTGTCCACTCGGTATCAACAATACGACCATCGCTGTCTGAACTTGTAGACCACATGGTTACCCAGCGGCCCAAGTGAATGTACTTCGCGCTCGCTTCTGGAAGGGCGTTTGGAGATTCAACACTCACTACGGAGCTAAATGAAGCGGTAGCGCCTTTGTCGTCGACAACAGTCAAGTTCACCGTGTATTCGCCCGCTTGCTCGTAAGACCAAGTTGGTGCCACTTCGTTACTTGTTGTGCCGTTCCCAAAGTCCCATAGGTAACGGGCGATCTCACCGTCTTGGTCTGAGCTGAAGTTGTTTGCAGAAACAGTCAGACCAGTCACATTAAGCTCGAAGTTCGCAGTAGGAACGATGTTGTGTTGGCTTACTTTAGATAAGCGAACCACACCGTATTCGTTGTTATCACTCTGATTCACAATATCGACCGCTAAACCAAACTCCGTCAGGATGCGTCCTGAATCAGGCGCTTGAGGCGATGTGTAATCTTGGTCATCCGAGAAGCTAGCATTGCCAACCAAACTGGTATCTTCGAGTACATCATTGTCGCTGTTTACAAGACGCATTGGAGTATGATCTTTGAGTGAGAACGCAGCGTCTCGAACTTGGTAGCGTGTTTGAGCCACTTCACCAGAGTTTGCCCACACCATGGCATTTTGGTCTGCATCGACCACGCCTAACCAACCTTCACCAGGGTGTTTACCTACCCAGTTGTCGGTTAGTGATTCGTCGACGTACCAAATGATCAAGCCTGGGTCGAATGACATCAGTTGTCCCATGCGTTTGATGTTCGCTAGGCCTTCATCAACATTCATGTGGCTGCGCCACTGCAATAGATAGTAGTGCTGCGCTTGATGGAATCCATTACTCAGCTTGTAACCATTAAGGGCGAAGGTGGAGTTGCTTTCACCATCGTCTATTGAGGTCACTTCACCATCGACAACCACAGCAAGGTTATCTAAATAGAAGCCTTCCATTGCTAAGCCGCCATCGGTGATGTACTCAAATGAAAGTTCAACTTCTTGTCCTGCCCATTGTGAAACGTCGAACTCAGCGTTAACCCATCCGCCAGATTCGCCGCCAATAGCAGGAACGAGGCCCGTGTTGTATGGGTCGTCCATTGAGGTAATGTTGCCTGCAATGGCTTGTCCGTTGATTAGCACGCGCGCAAAGTCGTAGTCTTTTTCAATCTCATACCAAGTTTTGAAAGACAGCAGTGCAGAATCACCCGCTGGGATCATCAACTTGCGAGTCATACTGTTTTTCAGATCATCGCCTTTTTGAGAGTGGAATGAATACTCGCCCTCAAAGGGTTTCAGACTTTCAATCTGCTTTTCAGGAAGATCCACTTTGATCATGTTAGGACGACTGTTATCCGTTGTTTGGAACAGCGTATACACTTGTGGATTGTCTCCTAGGTCATCAATCGAGAGCTGATCATCGTTAACCCAACGTCCGCCAATCGATTTCTGTAGGAAGTGTTTTGCCCAAGAGCTGAATGCCGTTGGTTGTGTACCACCAATTTGACCAGCCCAACTGCCCGAAGACATGATTGACCAGTAAGAAACCGGTTCGCCTCTGCCTGTGTATTGCGTGTCATACTCGTCTGGTAAGCCTAAATCATGACCATATTCGTGGGCACAAACACCTGCAGCCGCATCAATCGGTTGAATGGTGTAATCGAACGCCGCGTATTGGCCACCAAATCGATCTGGAAGCGAGCTAGAAGTACCTTCCAGTACATGAGTGCGACCAAGGTTGAATCGGTGAGACCAAATCGCATCAGGGCCTAACACGCCACCACCGGCTTCTTCGCCTACCGATGCATGAAACACCATCAGGTGGTCAATCACACCATCGGGTTCGCGGAAATTTCCGTCACCGTCGTAATCGTAACGATCTTCGATGTCGTAATCGGCAAGGTTGATACTCGGATCTTGAGCCAGTTGATTCAGCGCTTCACGAACCAGTTCTTGGGCGTTTAGGTCGTTGTCGGTGGTAGGGGAGTTGCCACCATAGAATGACGCAGGCTTAGAGGCGCGATACCAACCTGCCGCTTGACCTGAAACGCTGTAACTGTCGCCTGATTCGCTTTGGTAATATTGGCGCATCGAGATTAGGTTTTCGCCATTTGGCCCTGTGTAGCCAGAATTTGAAAACAACAACTCTTGATAATGTTCAGGGTTGTAGCTCTCGTAGAGCATCTGCGTGTGCTCTTCGGTCAACTTGTTGTCATCCCAGTTCAAATCAGGGAAATCGACCAATAGAGCGAGTACTTTATCGGTGCGCTTGGTGCCGACTTCTAAAGCAAAGACACTCGCTTTTTTAACGCCAGACCCTTTTTCTATGGCTTTGAGTATTTTTGCGCGTTGCTCAAGTGCTTTTTTTCCGAATTGAGCATCGCCTTTGAAACCGGAATTGATTTTATTTTTCAAGTAACGGTCAAGCGCATCGCGCTTTGCCGCATCGGTTGCATCTTGGTCGACTAAGCCTTGTCTAACTAGCATTTCAATGAGTTTGTCTTCATTAACTACGCCTAAATCAATAGGTGTTTTTGCATAACCACTGACGCTAAATAGAGTAAGCATTGCTGAAGCCAACAATGTTCTTCTCATCATTTTCATTATATTTCCTTTTTATATTTCCATGTCGATATCAGTATCAACTTGCCTTATTCGGATCTGTTGTCCGAGTTTGGCCTAATACACTCTTGTGGTGTCTTATTTAACTGACGTGTGTTTGTTGTATGTTTTTTACCTTCTATCTCTTTTGTATTGGTTATCTCTTTTCTATTTTTTGAATCAAACGGAGTGCTCTTCACTTTTTTAGCGTTGAGATAGATACGCAAAGCTTCTTGATTTTCCTCATAGGTTAACCCTGAACAGATAACACCTTGTTTAATCGTTGACTTCAGCAATAGTTCGTCGTTCTCAATAGTGGAAGCCTGTGACAGTGAGGAAAAAATTAGACCCATTAAAGCCATTGTTTTGTGTGACATTATTATATCAAGCCATCAGTTTTGATTATGTAACAAAATATATTTATAAAATTTACCAATCAAATGGATAATTATTACAATTAATTATTCGTTCCGGTTTCAACATTTAGAGTTAATATAAAATAAGGAGTGTTATTTATTCTATTGTCAGTTATTTAATGGGTTTTGTTGAATGAATAGTTGATAGTTTGGATGTTTAATAACATTGATTAGGTCGTGGTTATTATTCTGGAGGGCGCTTTATACAAGGCGTTGGGTTCTAACTAATAAGATGATTTTTTATTATCGGTGTTTTAAAATACGCATGTAATAACTGAGTCATTAGTAAATACCCATGCTCAAATTATTTTTACTCAAAATATCAATAATTAGAGTATTGAGAGTAACTTTCAGTGTTTCAATGACGTGAAATTTAACAATAGCAGAGTTGGTCGGGTTGTCACCGCCTGCTTGCTTAAAGCGAGTGAAACGGCTGAGAGAAGAGGGCGTGATTGTCGGTGGTGTGTCCATCATTAATCCAGAACTGACCGGCAGTAAGATGACTTTGGTTGTGTCCGTGGAAATGGAGCGTGATCGAGGGGATATTTACCAAATCTTTCGCCATTCTATTTCAAAGGCAGAAGAGGTCACGCAGTGCTATCAGATATCAGGCAGCTTTGATTTCATGCTGATTGTGACGGTCAAAGACATTCAAGCCTACGAAGACTTTGTGGAGCGAGTACTACGCAAAGATCTGAATATTCGTAAATTCCATACCTCTGTCTCAATGAGAACCGTGAAATTTACCACTGCCGTAAACTTAGATGAGTCATGACCGTGAATTTGAGAAGCGAAAAGAAAAGGCGTGAAGCTTTGAGCTTTGTGAGGTGTCAGGCGTATTTTTGTATAAATAGCAGACATTTACACAAAATGTGACGTTCACATTTTGTCATAACTTTAATAATTGTATATATTCCTCGCCTAAAATAATAATTAACCTAAGTTAATATAATGACTGTCAGCTCATCTACTCAATCTCGTGAAACGCTTCTCAGCGAAAACGAACAACTTGTCTCTACCACTGATTTAAAAGGCGTGATTACGTACAGTAATGATGCTTTTTGTCGCATAGCGGAATACAGCCAACAAGAATTGCTAGGGCAACACCACAATATCGTAAGGCATAACGATATGCCGAAAGCCGCTTTTGCTGATATGTGGGTTAACCTAAAGCAAGGTAAAGCTTGGCGTGGCATCGTAAAAAACAAAACCAAATCTGGTGGGTTTTACTGGGTCGATGCTTATGTAACTCCAATTTACGACAATGGTAAGGTGAGTGGCTACCAATCTGTTCGTGTTAAGCCAAAGAATGAATGGATACAAGTTGCAGATAAGGCTTACCAAGGCCTCTTGAAGGCTGAAAAGTCGGGTCGCCAATGGTCATTAAAGATCAGTGACAGTGTTCGTTACGCCGTGTTGCTAGGCTCTTTGGCTGCGCCGTTAATTTCAAATCTCATTGAAGTAGGGCAAGTATCACAATGGTTGTTGAGCCTACTTCCTGTTTCAGCATTAGCACTGCTTTTCCGACAAGAGCTGATTGATACTCCACTGCAGTTGAAAAAGCTGCAATCTAAATTCGATAGTGTTAGTCGTCTTGTTTATTCAGGTAATAGTCAGTTCTCTATTGCCGATTTTCACTTAAAACTATTGTCTGCAAGAATCCACACCGTATTAGGTCGCATGACAGACTCAGCCAAGCCGTTACAAGATTTGGCTGACAACCTAAATGCGACGTCATTTGAAGTATCAGAAGCCTTAGATCAACAAACAAAAGACATTCTTCAAGTACGAGAGGCGACTGAAGAGGTTGAAGTCACCGCCAATGAGGTCTCTTCTCGCACAGAAGAAGCGCACCAGATTGTTGATGTGACTTTGCAAACCTGTGCTGGCGCTAAAGAAAGCATTAATCAAACTCATCAAAACTTAGAGAGCCTAGCTTCTCAGGCTGAAAAGGCGACTCAAACGACTTACCAACTGAGCGATCAAGCGCAGAGCGTAAGCAAGATAATGGAAGAGATTGGTGGAATCGCCGAACAAACCAACTTGTTGGCCCTGAACGCTGCGATTGAAGCGGCGAGAGCGGGCGAGCAAGGACGAGGCTTTGCCGTTGTTGCCGACGAAGTCCGTGCATTGTCGGGTCGAACCTCAAAGGCTACGGTTCAGATCAAAGAGAGCATCGATACCATGCTAACGACGATTGAAGGGTGGCAAAAAGATATTCTGGCGAACCGTAAGCAAACGGACGCATGTGGTGATGTTGCGAAGGTGAGTGCAGAGCGCTTGTCGGAAGTCGAAAACCTAATGCAATCCATGAATGAACTCATGCAGTCTGTTGAAAGTTCTGCTCATAAGCAACGTGAGCTGTCGAGTGAGGTCAATCTGCATATGCAGTCTATCGCCTCGACCGCAGAACAAAACTTAGTGGCAACGCATTCTGTGAAAGACCACTCCACAGAGCTAAAAGAACAAGTCAATGAGTTCTACCAACTGGCAAAGCGTTTCGAAGAAAAATAGCCGTTAGATTTAATCCGAATGAGAGAAAAGACAAAAAAAGCCCCGTATTTTCATGCGGGGCTTTCTGTATGCATCAACCCATTGAAGGGCGAGACAATGTATTCAAGATTAAGCTAGAAGCTCTTTCGCTGTGTTTACTACGTTTTCAGTAGTGAAACCGAACATCTTGAATAGCTCACCTGCAGGTGCAGACTCGCCGAACGTTGTCATAC
>NZ_JBFRTN010000069.1:0-21283 GCF_041474095.1 Vibrio sp. 10N.222.54.A3 | reverse complement strand
TGTGATCAAGAGACAGCCCAATGGGTGCCTTTTTCTTTAGCGTTCGTTAACTCGAAAAGCGGATGCTTACCAGAAGGTAATGAACAAGCCCGCTGTCACTGCCATTCCAACATAGTTGTTGTTTAGAAAGGCTTGGAAACAAAGGGCTCGATCACGGTGGCGCATCAGGTGTTGTTGATACACAAATAAGCTTCCCGCTACCAACAGTGCCCAATAGAAGGTATCTCCTAGTTGGTAATGCATGCCTAACGCAATCAGCATCGCTAGGGTGACGAGTTGCAAAGAGCCAACAATCAGTTTATCGAAGCGACCAAATAAAATAGCCGTCGATTTAATACCAATCTTCAAGTCATCATCTCGGTCAACCATCGCATATTGCGTGTCGTAAGCAATCGTCCACAACGCGTTAATCACGAAGACAAACCACACAATGCTTGGCAGTTCATTGGTTTGTGCCGCCCAAGCCATTGGTATCGCCCAACTAAACGCTAAGCCAAGAAACAACTGTGGAAGATGCGTAAAACGCTTCATGAAAGGGTAAATGAACGCCAGACCCACACCAATAAATGAGAGCTTAATGGTCAGTGGATTCATGGTGAGTACCAGCAAGAATGAAACTACGGCTAGCACTAAAAAGAGCAGAATCGCTTCCTTACTGGAAACCAAACCAGACGGCAGTGGACGCTGCTTGGTACGTTTAACATGACCATCTACTTTACGGTCCGCAAAGTCATTGATCACACAGCCAGCTGAACGCATCAACACCACGCCGAGTACAAAAACAACCAAGACATCAAAATCAGGCATACCTTGTGCGGCGATAATCAGTGACCACAAGGTCGGCCAAAGGAGTAATAGGGTACCAATCGGGCGATTCATTCGCGTTAATTGCCAATACGCCTTCGCTTTGGTGGCAAGCATTTACACACTCTCCTTAGAGTAAATGGGTGATGTTGGTAAAAACAGTTCTGCCACAAGCATCGGTTTATGGTTCATCCATAATCGAGAACGACGCGCGAGTAATCGCTCATCGCCTGCGATAACCCAACCAACTTGCAGCGCATCTCGCTCCACGTTCTCAGCACTAAAAACGGTCAATCCAAGCGGGACATTACCTTGTTGAGAAAGGTCTGAGTGCTGATGATCTTCTAATGTGACTCGGGGAATCAAGGTTCGACCTAACACCCACGGTTCGTCATCACCCTTTAAAATCACTTTACGCAGTAAGCAATCAAACGATGATAAAAGATGTTCCTCGTCTTGTTGCAGCATTGAGCGTTCTACAACTTGATTATGAAGCAACTCAACAGACAGGTGCTGACAGCACTTCCCCAACTTGCGGGAAAGAGAACCTTGCTCCATCAGCCACTCTTTGGTGGTTTCATTAGGAAAATCAAATGTTTCTGTACTTTGCCAATCTACATTCATTAACGAATTAAGATACAGCGATATTGGCTGATTCATACTAGTATTCAATAGGTGACTTTACACGTACAATAAAGCTTCAACTTTCGAACAAAATTAAAGCGTTCTTCGAATCGTAAACGTATTTAGATTTAGACCGCTCATTGTAACAAGACTAATGCGTTTCGAATATCGCGAATAAACTAAAGAAAAGTCACAAATATGCACAAACGTTATGTAGCCCAAATATTTCTTGCGATTACCCTACTCTTTTCAGCATCAAGTTTCGCGGAAGAGGAGTCGGCAGCTAAACTCGCCTACTTCACACTAGAGCCAGACCTGACCACCAATTTTTACACTAAAGGTAAAAAACTGGGCTACATTCAGGTTCGCCTCGACATCATGGTGGCAAATAGTAGCGACTTGGCCGCTATTGAGCATCACCAACCACTGATTCGCGATGCGGTGATTGAATTGCTTGGCAAACAAAACGAAGAAACCATTAAATCTCTATCTGGCCGTGAAGACTTAAGAAAATCCTTAGTTGAACACCTCAACAAGATTTTGCTTCCAGAGACAGGTAAAACCCTGATTGCTGACTTACTGTTTACCAAATACCTTTATCAGTAATGATGTAAAACGAATCCCAATAAAAAAGCGGCTCATCTGGCCGCTTTTTTTGTCTCTATCGTTTGGCTACTCATTAGAAGATATGAATTAGCTTCTTGCCGAGCTTGGTGCTTTCATCGCATCGATAAAGCCAATAATCACACCAGCGGCTAGACCAGCTAAATGCGCCGTATTGGCGATAGCCATAAATGGCTGCATGTACCCAAGCACCAACCACACCAACATAAAGCCGACAATCTGTCTTGGGATACCTAAACCAAGTTGTGGCGCCTTCGCACCAACCACCCATAAGTAACCAACCAAGGCATACACAACACCAGACAAACCACCGAAGTTCGCCCCTTCAACCCAATACTGCCCAGCACCTGAAAGCGCAGAAGAGACAGCAAAGATCTGAAGTAGCTTGAGGCTGCCAAGTTTCTTCTCAATGTCTCCACCTAGCTGCCACCACCACAAAATATTAAATGCGATGTGCATAACAGAGAAATGTAGAACGGCATGACTCAACCAACGCCACAGCTGCCATTGCTGTCCATCCACCGCTGGGAAATGTAGGGCATTGAAAATAGCTTGGCCAAAACCGATCTGTTGCAGCGCAAAAATCACCACACACACCAACATCAGGCTTAGTGTCACTGGGCCTGCTTTGGCTTTGATCATGCCCATGAAGCTTGGCGTGTGGTAATGGAAGTTGCTCTTTCTGGTCTCTGCCATGTCCCAAGATGCAGCTTGATAGCGCTTATGATTGGGCTCAGCCAGAAAACGATTCAGCTCAGCTTCGGTTTCAACCTGAAATTGGCCATCAAGAAGCCAAAGAGCAAAACGCCCTTCTCCCTCTGGAGACATCTGAATAGGGATCTGACGAGAGGCCATATAATCAATAAATGCTTGAGCAAGACGTGGATTGTCTAACACCATCAATCTAATCATTGTTACTTCCTATTCATTCTATGAGGGATGCTTGAGGCGGTTCAGGTGATGAAAGTCATTAACCTGCGATCACTGGAAGTTCAGCACGATGCCAAGCTTCGAAACCACCATCAACACTATATACCTCTTCAAAGCCTTGGTTCACTAAATATTGTGCCGCACCTTGGCTACTGATGCCGTGGTAGCACATCACTAAGATAGGTTGTTCGAACTCAACCTCATCCATGAATGACACCATCGTATCGTTAGTCAGGTGGTAGGCTGTTTTTGGGTGGGCAACCGCAAAAGACTGCGGGTCACGTATATCGACAAGTCGAGCTTCGCCTTGTTCGATGAGGGCTTGAGCGCCTTTAACATCGATATGTTTAAACTGGTCCATGACTTTCTCTTTTTATACTGAATTACTTTGCTGCCATTGTAACCTATCCCAAGGCTAACATTCACATCCACTTAATAAGGTTATCCACCAGCGATCACTTTTACACCATTTGTGGATAAATCTGTGAATTGCGTGAATAAAGTGTCTTTTCAAAAATAGATCCACAACATGTAGTAATGATCCTGATCTAACTGTGGGTTAACTGAAACATATCCCCACTCGAAAAACCCCGTCAAAGCCTTACTACACACTGCTTTTAGATAGCTGACGAATAAACTTCTCACAGAGTTATCCACAAAATCATTTTGCAAATTTCGATCGCAAAAGTTGAGAAATCGATCCAAAACAAAAAGGCCGAGATCTCTTGATCTCGGCCTTTTCAAAATTCAGCTATTTGTTAGCTCTACTAGAAAGTAGAAGCTAATAGAAACTAGATGCTATTAGAAATCACCAACGGCTTGTTTCAATTTCTTCATCGCATTCTTTTCTAACTGGCGAACACGTTCAGCTGAGATACTGTAGGTATCCGCTAAGTCTTGCAGGGTTGCCTTGTTGTCGTCTAACCAACGTGAGCGAACAATGTGTTGGCTACGCTCGTCTAAGCTTGCTAGTGCTAGCCCTAGGCGATTATTGGTGTGTGACTCCCAGTTAGCCGCTTCAACCGTCTCAGCAACGTCTGACGCCTTGTCTTCTAGGTAGTAAACTGGAGCAGTGTAAGCAGAACCGCCATCGTCATCGTCCATAGGTGCTTCAAACGTCGCATCTTGTGCTGCTAAGCGAGATTCCATCTCACGAACTTCTGAAGGCTCAACACCCAGTTCACGAGCAACCGTCTCAACTTCACCGTTATTGAACCAACCCAAACGCTTTTTAGACTTACGAAGGTTAAAGAACAGTTTACGCTGTGCCTTAGTGGTCGCAATTTTAACGATACGCCAGTTACGTAGAACGTATTCATGGATTTCAGCTTTGATCCAGTGAACAGCAAACGAGACGAGACGAACACCAACTTCTGGATTGAAGCGCTTAACAGCCTTCATCAAGCCGATGTTACCTTCTTGGACGAGATCAGCCATTGGTAGCCCGTAGCCAGAGTAGCCTCTTGCAACGTGCACCACGAATCTTAGGTGGGAAAGGATCAAGCCTTTCGCAGCGTCGATCTCACCTTTGTAATGTAATCGCTCTGCAAGTCCACGTTCCTCTTCAGGAGTCAGCATAGGGTAGCTGTTCGCTGAGCGGATATAGCTATCTAAACTATCTTGTGTGACTAAAGCCATTTGATACGCTTGGTTTGCCATTCGGTTCCTCATCAATCTCTGATCTGGAGTAATACATCTATTAAAACCCTACAATCTTGAACCTAAAATGAACAGGTTTCAAGGAGGGGGAAGTAATTATGCATAATCAATTCGTCTATACAAGGCAAAAACTGGTTAAGAAGTGCCTATTTTTCGTCTAAATATGACTCTATTCACCTAAACTGGTTCAATTTCTTTTAGGTGACGCTGTGCAGAAAGCTTTGCAGCCACACTACCAAGCAGAGTTCCGACGATCAAAAGCAGTAAAGATTCATCCCAACTCAGGCCAATTAAACGGAAGTGGCTGTCGTATAGCTGAGCCAAGTCATCCACCGCGCTGTTCAGCAATACGGTAATCAATGCCGTCATTACCCAAGCGCTAATCGAACCTAAAACGCCAAACCACATCCCAGCATAAAGGTATGGTCGAAGAATGTAGCTGTCGGTCGCACCAATCAGCTTCATGGTTTGAATCTCTTCTTTATGCGCCAACACATTAAATCGTAGTGTATTGCCGATAATCAGAAATACCGCGCCCAGCATCAATACCGTTAAGGTAATCACGATGACAGCCGCTAATGCTTTGATCGCATCTAATCGCGCTAACCAATCTTCGTCTAGGCGAACATCGGTCACTAATTCTTGTTGTTTAACTGTGCCTGCCAGCTCTTTAATTAAGGTATCGCTGTGCACGCTTGGCGTAATCACCAGCACACCTGGCAGTGAATAATCGTCGAGAATGGTTAGGGCGTCTTCAAAACCAGAATACTGGCTGAGGTCTGCAAGCCCTTGCTGCGGAGAAATGTACTCCACGAGCTCAACTTGATCCCAACTTTCGATTTCATCCTTAAGCACCATTACTCGTGGCTCAGGAATACCATCCTCTACATAAGCACTTATTTGTGACGGGCTAGTGACATCTTGCGCCACTTCCCCTACATTTTTACCTAATAGGTACAAACAAGCTGGCATCGCCAACGCCATAGAGATCACCGCAAGGGTCAGCAAGTTGCCTAACGGACGCTGCCACATTTGCGAGAACGATGACTTGGCTTGTTTCCAGTGAACAACAAAGAAGCCGTCGCTTGAAGCGCGGTTTGCTGCTCGATTAGATTGAGGTTTTTTGATGCGCTTATTCGCGGCCATAGTCTTCAACCTCACTCAAAAATCCTTGGTTTAATTCAAGATGGCGGTACTGAGGGCGAGTGTTCACTAACCCGATATCATGCGTCGCTAGGATGATCGTCACACCTGCGCGGTTGAATTCTTCAAATAATCGCAACACACGGTTAGATAATTCAGGGTCTAGATTACCGGTAGGCTCATCGGCTAAAAGCAGAGTTGGACGGTTAACCACGGCGCGAGCAATACCCACGCGTTGTTGTTCACCACCAGAAAGTTGGCTTGGCAAACAACGGGCTTTATCTAATAAACCGGTTTTATCCAACGCAGCACTGACTCGGCGTTTTATTTCGTTTTCAGAAATAGATTCAATACGCATAGGCAGAGCGACGTTATCGAAAATCGAACGGTCCATCAGCAGGCGATGGTCTTGAAAAACAATCCCAATATTACGGCGTAAGAAAGGAATGTCTTTGGCTGGGATACGAGTGATATCGTGATCGTTGAACCAGACACGTCCATCAGTTGGACGCTCTATCGCGCAGATCAACTTCAGCAAGGTACTTTTACCAGCCCCAGAGTGCCCACCCAAAAAAGCCATCTCTCCACGTTTCAGGTGAAAGTCCACTTTTTGGAGCGCTTGTCTTCCACCTCGGTAGGCTTTACTCACTTGCTGAAATTTGATCACCGAAAATTCCTCTTACGATCACTAATATCAAATTTAAAAACGGTAGCAGATTAAGGATAAACCACTTTGCTACTCGCGTTACTCTTCGCGGCTAAATAGTGCTTCAATGAAGTCTTTAGATTCAAATGGACGCAGGTCATCAATACCTTCACCCACACCAATGTAGCGGATTGGAATCTGGAACTGGTCAGCAATTGAGAAAATTACACCACCTTTCGCCGTACCATCTAGCTTAGTCAGTGTAATACCCGTAACTGGAGCCACTTCACTGAACAACTTCGCTTGGCTGATAGCGTTCTGACCTGTACCTGCATCGAGCGTTAGCATGATTTCGTGTGGCGCAGAGTCATCAATCTTCTTCATTACACGAACGATCTTGCGTAGCTCTTCCATCAGGTTGCTCTTGTTCTGCAAACGACCGGCTGTATCAGCAATCACAACATCAACACCACGAGCCTTCGCTGCTTCAATCGCATCGTAGATAACAGACGCACTGTCCGCACCAGTGTGTTGAGCGATAACTGGCACATCGTTACGCTGACCCCAAACCTGAAGCTGTTCAACGGCTGCAGCACGGAAGGTATCACCCGCTGCTAGCATCACTTTCTTGCCTTCATTTTGGAATTGTTTCGCCAGCTTACCGATCGTAGTTGTCTTACCTACACCGTTCACACCCACCATTAAGATAACGTAAGGTGTTTTAGTGGTATCAACAACCAGTGGCTGTTCCACTTGGCTTAAGATGTCTGCCATCTCTTCTTTGAGCAGACCATAAAGCGCTTCACCGTCTTTTAGGTCATTGCGAGATGCTTTTTCTGTCAGGTTTTCAATGATCTTAACCGTGGTATTCATACCCACGTCAGCAATCAGAAGTTGCTCTTCTAGCTCTTCAAACAGGTCTTCATCGATTTGCTTGCCTTTGAACAGACCAAAGAAACCCGCACCGATGTTTGCTTTAGTGCGGCTTAGGCTGCGCTTAAGACGAGCAAAGAAGCTTTCTGTCGGCTTCTCTTGTACTTCTTCAACCTTAGCTTGAGGAACTGCCACTTCTTCCTGTTCTGCTTCTGCTTCTGCTTCTGCTTCTGCTTCTGCTGCGACAGGTTGCTGCTCTTGTTGAGCTTCTTCAAGCGCTTGCTCAGATTCAGTTGGCTTAACTTGTTCAGCTTCAGGCGCGACCTGTTCAGCCTCAACTTGTGATTCAACTTCAGTTTGATCTTCAACGCTTTCTACGTTCGCTTCATTCTGAGTTTTTGGGCTTTGTTCTTCTTCACCAAAACCAAGCCACGATAATAATCCGCGCTTCTTTTTTTCCGTCATCAGAGGAGTTTCCTAGATCTACTAATTAGCTGTATTGACTTAATACACGTCGACTCTTTGCTATTGTTATACAATACAAGCTTGTACAAACGAATAGTAAAGAAAAATGACAAAGCAGTGATAAGTTTGCTTTTAGCTTGATACACTTTGTCATTGCAAATTTATTTAATACACGAACCCACTTAAATTGGGCTCGGTATAGTATCACTTTATTAGCGGTCAAAAAATCTATGGTAAGACGTCGCCAGCAAAACACATCACAAAAAAAGCCATCCGGAGGCTTTGTTCGAATTATTAGTGGCTCATGGAGAGGTAGAAAGCTGCCTGTTCATGATTTAGAAGGATTACGCCCAACCATTGACCGAGTAAAAGAAACACTCTTTAACTGGGTGGCTCAAGATATCCCACATTCAACTTGCTTGGATGTATTTGCCGGTTCTGGCGGTCTAGGTTTTGAAGCAGCTTCTCGCCAAGCCAAAATGGTGACACTGCTCGAAATGAATCAAAAGGCGGCTAAACAGCTTTCTGATAACGCGAAAGAGCTCAAGGCAGACAACATTAATGTCGTGAATACTGATGCTATCTCTTTCCTTAAGAAACCGGGCACGCCTTACGATATGGTTTTCCTTGATCCACCATTTCGTCAAGGCTTACTGGCAGAAACAGTACAACTGCTTGAGAGTAACGGTTGGCTTGCAGACAATGCCATCATTTACGTCGAGACAGAGAAAGAACTGAAACTCGAAGCTATGCCAGAGAACTGGGAATTGCATCGCGACAAGACCACCGGACAGTCAAGCTACCGACTGTTCAATCGAATCACTGAAGAATAGGAGTTATTGAATGAAGTTCTTGCTTCCACTAGCAAAAGCAGCCATCGCCTTTGTTTGGTTTATCTTAATCGTAAATATTTTCTACCCGTTTCCGGGTAATGCTGCGATTGCGCTTTATATCATGACAGCATTCTTGTTCTTCATGCACGGCCTGCAGATGCTGATTTTCATCGGTGCATTCGGCGATAAGATCGAGATGTCACGTTGGGAGAAGTGGTCAATATTGATTTTCGGTGTCTTCGCCCTACTCGATATCCGTCGTAAGCACATGATGTAATCGAAATAAAAACCGAAGAAACAGATACAAAAACGCCGCTCAGTAGAGCGGCGTTTTTTTATTGAGTAATGGTAGCAACACTAGCCCATGTAGCCTTTCACACCATCGAGGAACATTTGCGTCGACAGCATAACCAACAACAAGCCCATCAAGCGTTCGATGGCTTTAAGACCTCTCTCTCCCAGCACTCGCAGGAAGAAGCCATTAAACATCAGAATAAAGAAGGTAGCACCCCAAGCCAGCATCACTGCGCCTGAAAGCTCTAACATATTGTCAGGGTGCTGTGTCGACAACAGAATCAATGCCGCAATCACTGAAGGGCCAGCAATCATTGGGATCGCCATCGGCACAATAAACGGTTCTTCACCCGCCGCGAGGCCAGTAATACTACCCGCACTTGGGAAAATCATCTTAATCGCAATGATGAATAGAATAATACCGCCAGAGATACTCAAGGTTTCAGGCTGCACGTGCAGGAAGTTCATGATGCTTTGACCCGCAAATAAGAACAGCAGCAAGATAACCAGTGCGAACATCAGCTCACGAATCAGAACAATACGGCGACGCTTCGGGTCAATATGCTTAAGGATAGAGAGCACGATTGGCAAGTTGCCAAGCGGGTCCATGATAAGAAACAGCATGGTTGCTGCAGATAAGATTTCCATAAGTTTGTCTCGAAAAGCGTAAGTGCGCGGAGTATAGCAGCCTCAACATTGATTTTCGAACGCAGTGATAAGCGGGTTAACTGATGCTTTTAAAAGGGGATGTTATAAGAAGGCAAATTAGCGAAAGCAGATTGAAAGGTAATGAAAAGAGTGGAGCCGAAACATGCACCCACTCTTTATTCACGAATAAAACAAGCCACTAAGAATTAGTGATTACACACACGTTCGCGGTTAGTGCAAAGCTTATCATCGACAACGACAACCTTTTCCATCTTCAAGAAAAACTTCAACAGGCTATCTAAATCCAGACCATTGAGCTTACAAGTATGGAAGCGAGCTTCTTCGCCATAGGTTTGAGCAAGCGCTAATGTTAGCTCTTCGCGAGTCAGTGGCTTTTCACTAAGCAGGTTTAAAACGTTGTGTGCGTGAATTTCAGTCGTCATAACTCAATCTCATGTTTAATGAATTACACGTAGAGTACCGAGTTTTAGCAACGCCGTTTTGATGTAGCTCAGGCTTGAGAGAGCTCTACCCTAAATAGTAATCGATGCGACGATGAATGCGTGTGCGAGAAAGTAACTGCCCGTTACCCAAAAGTAAGCGCCCTTGATTGGGCTGCGGTAACTGTTTAGCGCATAAGCTAAGGCCGAAAGGAGCAGCACGCTACAGCCAGCAAAACCGACCGCGTGTGATAACTGAGGATCCAGCAGCCAAACCTCACCAGAAGCCCATGCTAACTGAATAAGCACAATGCCCATGATGACCACGGGAAAAACGAGTTTGTCTAAGCGTGGCAGCAGTAAAAAGAAAGCAACAACGCAAGCTGCCAATAACAGCGCGAACAACCACCAAACCATTTCACCTGATAGCTGTAACCAAAAAGCTTTGCTGTAACAGAGTTGAGCCAATAAGAAGCAGACAAAATGCAGAGGGCGTTTTTGAGTGAGAGTATGAAGCACATCTGCGATCGCAGAGATAGCCAACCCCGCAACTATCCAATAGGTAAAGTCAGCCACAACCGACTGAGTTAAAGCAATTGTCGCTAATAATACAAAGGTAAATACCTTATACGATAAGGCCTGACCGATATGTCCATGTTTCGTTCCTGCTATTGCTCCGATACCAGATAAGGAAACCGCTAACCAACTCCACATACCACTTGCCCTATTGCTTTAAATCGTCGCCAGTCTAGGCACACGAGTGTTGATGTAAAGCCTCAGCCCCTCAAAATTGGATCTTGATTACGCTTCCACTAAAAAGAGTCTCTTTAGATTGAAGTCGTAACAATTACCACCATGACAATGGCCATTCGTTTAAAACTAGAACGAATCATCATAAAACCCATTCAAACTGGCATTAGAGTCGCCATACTTGAATTTTGGCCAATTCTAACCTATCGACCCCACCAAAACCGGCCTAATTCCGTAAAATACCACACTTAAAAAATTAAAATAACCACATTTAAAGTAAATAATAACAATAACTTAAATAAACAAACTCAAGATTAATAGGAAAATAAAAACGCCAACCAAGCCTAGACTTGTAAAGTAGCCAGTTTTCTTTTTTAACGCCCAGTTTTGTCAGGTTATTTCAAGCCTCCGGTAAAAATCGCCACAAAAACCAAGCCGAAAACTTAAAAAACCAACCAAAACCAACCTAGCCACCACCAACCTCTATTAATACAGTTTAACAACCTTTAACAATATAAATCACACAAAATAACCATTACAAAACAACAAGTTAAATCAAATTAGAACAAGCATAAATCACAACGAACAAATTAAGAACACACCATAAAACACAGTTAAACACTGCCAAACAAGCCAAAAACTCATAGTTTTCTACTACTTTTAAAGCTTTCGAAAGTAATTCTTGATCTAAGGCCATAAGTAGTGCTATTCTTTAAAACATAGCGAGAGACAACCAAATTTAGGAGTAGTGTTATGATTTCATCTTCGCAAAGACAAGGACTTGTAATGATCGCGGTAGTTGTAGGTCTAATGACACTACCGATGATGTACTAAGCAAGTTACAGATAAAAAAAGGGACGCCATGAGCGTCCCTTTTTTTGTTCAATTTTTTCACTTCGAAAACAGATGCAGTGTTAGCACATCCCAGTTCGCATAATAGAAACCTGCGGCAGCTAAAGTCATTGCCATCATCAGTAAGATCGCAACTCGCCAGATAAAACGACCACTACGTGGAGTCAGCTCCTTCTCACAGTCGTTACACATCATGATGAACTTATGTTGGTCTTCCAACTTAGCCTCATGTTCATTGACTACCTTATTACGACACGTTGCGATATAGCGCAGCTTGCTCACCATATCGTGCGGTAGCCTTTCTTCACAGCTTGTTACAAGCTCATGCAATCCTTCGCCTTCGGCATGATATTGAAGCCTCAATAATTTCTCTATATTGCGAGTTCTTGTCACCACTTTTTCAATATCGGTCATCTTAGCCCTCCCACTCCACACTATAATTCTAGTCGAGCATTTCCCTATTCTTATACAAAATCACTGTTATTTACGAGAGAAAGAGACAATAAATAACAATGCTTTATCCCAAACTGACCATTAAATGTGATGTCTGCCGAAAAATAATCAGCTTGGCTTACAACAGTTCACGAATAACGGCTTTAAACACATATCCCTATTGCCTGAAAGACTAGAATAACCATCACGACTACATGGAGGTTATATGCCTAATTCACTCTTTTTTGCCATCTTTGCTCTCGCTGCTCTAGCGGCTTGGGTATTTATTGGTTTCTATCGAAAACACTCGCAAGGTGAAAATGCGCCAGAGAAGAAAGTGAATGTCACGGTGTTAGACAAACAATCGATCGACCTTCCTGACGCAGAACCGGGCCAAGAAGATCAAGAGTACTGGATTTACGTTCAACGTGGTGTGGTTGGTCCGAAGCGAGAATTCCAAGTCGGCATCCACTATTTCCACGCCCTTAACCCTGGCGACAAAGGAACCTTAACCTACCAAGGCGATAAGTTCTTACACTTTGCGTTGAAGCGCTAAACGTCAGCCGCTTCAACTGTCGTCCCTAAGCAATCCATCAGAAAGCCTTAGCAATCACCGCTAAGGCAATAACCAACGCGTTTTCTCTGACTTAGACACCAACCAGCTCATCCATAATGCGCCAGCTCCGCTGATCACAATCCATAATGGAATAACCCATGCCGGATGTCCTTGGTACCAACCAAACTCTTTCATCGGCCACAAGAAAATCGGGTGCAGCAGGTAAATACCTAAGCTGTGCTTACTGATAAAGCCAACCACTTGGTTACTCTTCTCAGACAGGCCTTCACCATAGTAACGGCATACCATGAACACCATGCTCGCGGCTAATACGGTATTCAACGTTTTGTAAGATAGCCAGCGCCCTACCGTGTACTCTTCTGCTACCAAGCTTGCATCAACCACCATGTAAACCGTGGTTAGTAACGCTAGCCCACCCAGTAACACACTCACGCCAACGGTCATCTTGTTAAGTGGCACAATCTTATACAGCAAGTAACCCAATGGTAAGTAACCGGTGTACAACCACAATTCGTGACTCCAAGGGCCATCGATTTTCAGTAAGAACAGCAATGTTGTGAACAACCATACCGCCGTAAAGGCATAGACCGATCTATCACCGTACTTTCTAACCATGATCTGCAAGAACGGAATCACAAAATAGAGTGGGATGAAGTAATAGAAGAAACCAAGGTGGTAATAGGTGTAATGATGGTAGCTATTAAGCAACACGTCCCAACTGACGTCGGCATCAAAGCCCATTGCCGACCAGCCCGACAGATAGGTATAGAAAAGCGACCAGACAATGAAAGGTATCAGTACCTTGCCCAAACGACGCTTGAGGTAGTATTTGGCGTCAAACGGGCGCTGATCACTGAGCATCAGTGCGCCAGTAATCAAAATGAACACAGGTACTGCCCAGCGGCTGAAACCGTTTACCGTAATGGCAGTAAGCCATTCACCGAAAGGAATAGTGCCCAACTCATTGCGATAAGGCGCCAAAACATGAATCGCGATAACCGCTACGGCCGCGACACATCGTGCTAAATCAAAAAAGAGAATTCGCTGCTTCATGTAAATGCCTGATTAATATTCAATCATTCTACTATAGCAATAAAAAAGCTGACCGGAATAAATACCAAGTCAGCTTAGTGTTAAAGGAGATACTTATCGCGAATTTAGCTCATACGACTCTAGCTTCTGCGACTTGAGCTCTCACAAATGAGGCTCATGTGGCTGAAGCTTATGCCGCTGAAATTTGCGGCACTTTCGGTAAACGCAGAGAGATCACCGTCGTTATCGCCAAGAATGCGAAGGAAACCCACAGACACGCAGACAAACCTGCCATTTGGAATACCAAGCCCGACAATATCGTGCCAATCAAACGGCCCATCGCGTTTGCCATGTAGTAGAAACCGACATCAAGAGAAACGCCATCGCCTTTCGCATAACTCACAATCAAATATGAGTGAAGTGATGAGTTCACCGCAAAGATGACACCAAACACCATCAAGCCACCGATAATAACTAACTCGGGTTGCCAGCCAATCTGTACCGCATAAGCGATAGCAGCGGTCACTATAGCCAGCGCACCAGCCCATAACAGCGCGGCATGGCCATCTGGCACCTTACCTTGAGCTTTACCAGTAATCTTCGGCGCTATGCCCTGTACAAAGCCATAAGCGATAGTCCAAGCAGCTAAGAAACCGCCAACCCATGAGTGATCCCAACCAAACACACTGCCTAGGTAAATCGGCAAAGCAATCACAAACCACACATCACGAGCGCCAAACAGGAACATACGTGCTGCGGATAGGATGTTGATGGATTCAGACTTAGAGAAGATCTGTTTGAACTTAGGCTTGGTTTTCGCTTTGCCCATGTCCGCTTCTAAGCTCAACACACTGCCAACGAAGACCAATGCCAACACGGCTGCCATCGCGAGCACGGCGTATTGGAAGCCAATCGTTGAAAGCAGTAAACCACCAATAAAGAAGCCTGCCCCTTTAAGCGCATTCTTAGATCCGGTCAGAATCGCAATCCACTTATAAAGCGCGCCTTGTTGTTCATCAGGAACCAGAGTCTTAATTGAGCTCTTGGCACTCATCTTATTGAGGTCTTTAGCGATACCAGACAAGGCTTGCGCCGCCATGAGCCAAGGAATGGTCAGCATTGCCGTTGGCACCGCGAGCATACCCAAGGCGACGACTTGCATGCCTAACCCAATGTTCATGGTCTTATTGAGGCCAAGACGCGCCCCTAACCAGCCACCGATTAGGTTAGTCACCACACCAAAGAATTCATAGAAAAGGAACAGTGAGGCGATTTCTAACGAACTGTAGCCAAGGTCGTAAAAATACAGAACCACCAACATGCGAAGTGCACCATCAGTAATGGTGAAGTTCCAGTAGTTAAAAGTCACCAACATGTATTGGCGAACGCTCTTACTTAGATTTGAAAACATAACGCTATCTCTGCAATCTAAACAAAAAGAGCTTTTGGATCATGATAAGTTCAACACTCCAGATACCAAAAGCTCCCTGTCTAACACTGATGACTATTAGCTATTCGCTACGCCATTAATGTATTCAACCTGGATAGGTTTAGTGAAGGCACCTGGACGCAGTGCCTGCACCTCTTGAACTACCTTGCTCAAATCCCAGCCTTTTTCTAACAGTAGGTGAGCTGCGAACAAACCAGTGCGACCAGAGCCGCCCATACAATGCATTGCAACCTTGCCGCCGTTATCGACGATGTTATGTAGCTCAGGGCTAGCTGCTTGCCACTTCGCAGCAAAACCAGCACCCGGTGCACAGTCGTCTTCAATTTCGATCTGGAACCATTGCATACCTAACGCACGTGTTTTTTCACCAAGTGCCGCCACGTCTTTGCTTGCAAGCTCATGGTCATCAAGTGCTGTCACGATAGCTTCAACGCCTTGCTCTTTTAGCTGAGCCAGTGATGCATCAAGCGTTGCTTCTTTTGTGCCTGGGCACGGAGTAAGCACTAGCGCACCTTGCTCTAGGTCTAGTTGCCATGTTGGATGTATCATTATATCTTCTCCAGATTCTTATTAAGCAAGGCCAACGGTACGAACAAGCTCAGCGGTACGTGTTGCGTAACCCATCTCATTGTCGTACCAAGCGTAGATCTTAACCATGCGCTTACCGACCAACATCGTTGATAGTGCATCCACGATTGTTGAGCGTTGGTCGCCTTTGTAATCGATAGAAACCAGTGGACGCTCTTCAAAGCCAAGAATACCTTTTAGTTCATTCTGAGACGCTTCTTTCAGCATCGCGTTAACTTCTTCTGCCGTGGTGTCTTGCTTCACTTCGAAGATGATGTCTGTCAGAGAAGCGTTCGCTAGCGGTACACGAACTGCGTGGCCGTTGATGCGGTTTTCTAGCTCAGGGAAGATCTCAACAATCGCTTTGGCGCTGCCCGTCGTTGTTGGGATAAGACTCATGCCACATGCACGTGCGCGGCGTAAGTCTTTGTGCGGCGCATCAAGAATAGTTTGCGTGTTAGTTAAATCGTGAATAGTGGTGAAGGCTGCGTTCTCGATACCAAGCTTCTCGTTGATCACCTTAACCACTGGCGCGATACAGTTCGTTGTACAAGACGCTGCCGTTACGATTTTGTGTACCGCAGGGTCGAAGATATTGTCATTCACACCAACAACGATGTTTGCGATGCCTTCTTCTTTCACTGGCGCCGATACCACAACACGTTTCACGCCCTGCTCTAGGTATTTGTTTAGGAAAGAGGTCTTACGGTGAACACCTGTCGCTTCGATAACCACATCACAACCAGACCAGTCGATCGCATCGATGTCGCGCTCTTGTGTGGTCTTGATGCGCTGGCCATTAATGATCATCTCATCGCCTTCTGCAGTTACTTCGTGGTGAAAGCGACCTTGAACTGAATCAAATTCTAGAAGGTGGGCCAGTGTTGTTGTGTCGCCAGCAACATCGTTAATTTGAACAAATTCTAGCTCATCCCAATCGAATGCTGCGCGAAGTGCTAGACGGCCGATACGACCAAAACCATTAATACCTACTTTGACTGTCATTTTCTGTTCTCTCAGTTAATTACCTTCATATTTGAAGCCGCAGCGTTGTTGACTACGTTCACTTACCGGAGCGCCGGCCGCCCTAATTACATAGAGCCACTATGCTCATAGGGATAAGTTCACTTGTCGCCTAGCTGCAACTACAACTATTTCGGCATTAAGTTTTAATGTATTTAAACGCAACATACTGGGCGTGAGTTCATCGACTCTAAGCGCTCAATATCTTGCTGGTATTCAGTTTTCAAACAGTTCGATGCAATAAGGTCGTCAATTAACTTTAGCATCCAACCTGGTAAATCTTGTGACAGGCGGTAAAACACCCACTGCCCCTGGCGAACATCAATCAAAACACCGTTTGAACGCAGCTGCGCAAGATGGCGTGAAACCTTTGGCTGACTTTCTTGCAATGCCTGAGTCAACTCACCAACCGATAAGCACTCATTGCGAACTATCAACATTAAGCAACGCACTCGCGTTTCATCGGACAGTAATTTAAAAAATTGGTGAGGAAGCATAAAAACATACTCATATGTGGATATGCACATATCTTAGATATAAAAAAACGCACGTCAAGGCGTGCGTTTCAATTGTCATAAAAGTTTAACGAAGAAATATCAGAGCTTGTTGGTCACGGTATGGCTCCAACGGCGCGCTTCAGTAAGCTCCGTTTTAACCTGATCCACGCTTAATCCTAAATCGGCGCAGTGCTCATCAATCTGTTGCCAATCGGCATGCTCAAAGCTCTCTTCAAGTGCGAGCAAGGTACCATATGGCCCTTCTCTACGTAATAGAGCAACCTTGATACTTTTACACAGCGGCAACTGCTCGACTAAGTTATCTAACGACAAGTCCAACAGAGCATCCAATAAGGAGAATAAGCCAATCATAAAGGCCTGTTCTCTATACCCTTCAAATGCCTGATAGCGAGACATACGCTGACAAAACTGAGCACGCTGTAGAGACAATCCATACAGCTCTTTAGGCTTTTTATCGGACACATAAGAGGCGACGGCTAACGAGACAAACATTTTCAGTTTCTCTTGACCTAGATATACCAAAGCCTGACGAAAAGAAGAGATGGTAACTTCAAGGCGCGGCGACATAGTATTCACAAAACGCAGCAGCTTATATGAGAGCGCCACATCTTTCGCGACAATGCTCTCCACCCGTTGAAAGTCCACATCGGGCTTACACACTTCTTGAAACAGCTCCATAGCAATCACTTGCTCAGGGCTAATGTATTTACTCTTGATGATTTCCGGTTTATTGAAAAAGTAACCTTGGAAAAACTTAAAGCCAGCCTCTTTGGCTTGCTGGAATTCTTGTTCGGTCTCAACGCGCTCCGCCAAAAAGCTAAACTTTTTCCCTTGATGCGCCCTAACCAAATCACACGCTTCATCCAAACCCATCTGCATAATATCGAGCTTTACGATATGCGTGTATTTAAGGAAACGTTCCCATTCTGGGGTCGAAGTAAAATCATCTAGGGCAATCATGTAACCCGCTTGGTAAAGGTCTTTAACCGCTTCCAACAATTCATCTGTTGGTTTACAGGTTTCCAGAATCTCTACCACCACCTTATCTTTCGGCAAACTTAAGGGCAGTCGACGAATCAAACTTTGATAAGGGAAGTTGATAAAGCAGCGTGAAGATGGAATAGAAGGGTTAAGACCAACAGACAAGAAGTTCTCAACAATCAGACGATACGTTGCTCGATTAGACTCAATATGAGCTGGGTACGCATTCTTTTCTCCATCGCGAAATAACAACTCATAGCCGAGTGTATTCCTCTTGCGATTTAAGATAGGTTGTCGAGCAACGTATGTAGCGGTCATTTCTTGATAACTCTGATTGGTTTAACTATAACTCAGTCGCTTAATCTAAGCTTTCGCGGCAGCTAGCAAAGCACCGCAGCCCATGAACATACCACCAAATATTTTATTTATCTTACCCATTATGCGATCAGAGCGAATAAAACGTCCCATTTGTGACGCTAATGAGGTGTAACCCAACATAACAACGCTATCAATGAATACTGTCGTCACACCTAGCACTAATAACTGAGGTGCTTGAGGTTGTGTAGGGTCAATAAACTGAGGAAACAAAGCCACCAAAAACACGATTGATTTCGGGTTAGTTAGGTTGATAAGCACAGCGTTTCTCAGCAGTTTGCCACTCGACAGAGTAGAGCTTTCTTCAGATGCTACTAGGCTCGAGCTATCACGCCACTTTTGAATACCTAACCAAAGTAAGTACACCACGCCGACCCACTTAATGATGGTGAACGCCAACGCAGACTTAGCAACGAGTGCACCGATACCCGCGCCCACCAGCATAATGTGAAACGCAAGACCAAGCTGTAAGCCAACAATTGATGCGAGTGACTTTTTAGTGCCATAGCTAAGCCCATTACTGATTGAGTTAACGGTACCCGAGCCCGGAGCCAAGCTAAACAAAATCGCTGTGACAACATAAGCAAGCCAAACATGAGTATCCATTTGCATTTCCTTACTAGTTCTTTAATCTAACAACATTAGTAGCAATAAAGCTCTCACACGCATCAGTTCAGGTAATTTCCCATGGAAAACCACAGCGAAGCCACCTTCCCTTACACTCAAGAACCTCAGTTCGATCATGCGATTAAACACCCGATCAACGCTCTTTGGCAACAAAGAAAAGAGGGGTTTTTAACATCGTCTGGTAAAAAGAAACTGTACTGGTGCAGCCTCACCTCAGAAAAGCACAGCAAAGCTATTGTGATTTCAAATGGCCGTATCGAATGCTGCCAAAAATACCAAGAAATCTTTTATGATTTTTATCAACAAGGCTATGACGTTTATTCATTTGACCACCAAGGTCAAGGCCAGTCTGAACGTATGGTAACAGACTCTGACATTGGTCACATTCATGAGTTTGATGATTATGAATCTGACATGTCTGACGTCATTGCCAGTTTTGATCTCAGTAAGTATTCCAATCGCTACCTGCTCGCACACTCAATGGGCAGCACCATAGCCACTCGCTACCTACAAACCCATCCAGACCACCCGTTTGATAAGGTGACTCTGTGCGCTCCGATGTTTGGTATCAATACCGAGTGGTACCTGAAACCTATCGCGATGATCGTTGGACAAGTGCTTACCGCTTTTTATGCCAAGCCAACTTACGCGCCGGGCCAGCAAGCATATTATTCGAAGCCTTTTGAAAACAACTTACTGAGCCACAGTAAGGTTCGCTATCAGTGGTTCCGTCGCTTATATGACGAGTCTCCATCTTTGCAGGTGGGTGGACCAAGCACGCGTTGGGTGTGGCAAGGGTTAATGGCCGCCAAGCAAGCAATTCAACAAACTCGTCAAATCAAGATCCCTCTGCTATTGATTCAAGCTGGGGATGAAAAGATTGTCAGTAACAGTGCTCAAGTAAAGTTCATCTCTAAGCTGAAGAAAACCAACTCTGATTGTCAGTTTAAGTTGATTGAGGGTTCTAGGCATGAGGTGTTGTTTGAGCAGGATGAATATCGCAATCAAACACTGGATGCGATCAATCAGTTTTTCGCCTAGAGCTAATAGGCTAAGCAACCTACCAAGAAAATAAGCGCTAAAGAGGAAGAGAAGTAAGTGAGCTTTGCCCTCTTTTCTTGCATGAATTTGGCATACAATTTCTACCTAGAGATATTGTAGTTAAAACGATTCTAGCGCTGGCTAGCGTCAATATTGGTTAAGCATTTTGCAATGAGGGTTAAATGAGTATTCCTGCACTAAAAGATTCCGTGAAAATTGTTGCTTCTGATTTAGATGGTACGCTTTTGGCTCCCAACCATCAGCTAAGCGACTTTACCAAGCTAACGCTTAAGAAATTACACGACCAAGGTTATACCTTCATCTTCGCTACGGGTCGTCACCACGTCGATGTGGCGGGTATTCGTCAGATAGCAGGTATTCCGGCGTACATGATCACTTCAAACGGTGCACGCGTGCATGACCAAAACGATCAACTGATGTATAGCCAGAACGTACCTCAGGAACTCGTTCAGCCAGTTATTGATATTGTGCGCCAAGATCCAAACCTCTTTATTCACATGTACCAGAATGAAGATTGGTTACTAGACCGTGAAGATGAAATGTTGGCTAAATTCCACAGTGAGTCTGGCTTTAGCTACAAGCGCTTTGAAGCTGAAAACGCACCAAGCGAAGGCATCGCGAAAGTCTTCTTCACACATCCAGAACAAGACCACGAATATCTCGTCACGTTTGAACAAAAGCTAAGAGATGCTTTTGGCGACAAACTGAACATCGCCTTCTCTACACCTTGGTGTCTGGAAGTGATGGCAGCTGAAGTCTCTAAAGGCCACGCTCTAGACGCTGTTGCAAAATCACTAAACCTGACTCTGGATAACTGTGTTGCCTTTGGGGATGGTATGAATGACGCTGAGATGCTGGCTATGGCGGGTAAAGGTCTAATCATGGGTACATCACATGAGAAAGTGATGAAAGCACTACCTGACAATGAAGTGATTGGCAGTAACGCAGACGATGCCGTTGCTCACTACCTAGAAAAGCATCTGCTCTAATCTCGCTCGTTGAACAGATCTGAATAAATAAAAAGGCAGCCAACTGGCCTGTCTCTTGATCACAA
>NZ_JBFRTN010000068.1:0-10486 GCF_041474095.1 Vibrio sp. 10N.222.54.A3 | reverse complement strand
CTCCTCCTACTCGATTTGCTTACAAATGATTAGACCCAATCGATCGCTTCACCTGCGTGCTTCACGCATTCTTCTTTAACCATCTCAAACAGCTCCATGCCCGTCTTTGAACATGTCCACTTGTCGTCAACTAGCTTGAAGTGAAAGCCACCAGACTTAGACGCTAACCAGATTTCTTTCATTGGTTCTTGGCGGTTAATGATGATTTGGCTGCGGTTCTCAAACTCCAGCGTCATCACGTTACCAGTCACTTCGTAATCAATATCTGCCTCTGATTCATCGATAGCTTCTTCGATGTTTTGCATCTGTATATCGACCAGCTGATGAAATTCAGTCTCGTTCATCCTTTCTATCCTATTGCTTTTCCTGAGTGTGGTGCGATTATAGGGGGCATTGAGTTAATAATCACGATATGCAAAATGAAAAAATTAATTGCTGCTCTATTTATGATGTCCGTTATTGGACTTTCTGGTTGTGGTCAAACGGGTCCTTTGTACGATCCTGATGAAGTTCAGCAAACCGAACAATCACAATAAGTGAAAACACGCAGAAATCGTTATTTATAAGGGATAAGAACTTTGGATTACTTCAACTATCAGGAAGATGGCCAGCTTTGGGCTGAGGACGTCGCACTTTCACAACTAGCAGAGCAATATGGTACACCGCTGTATGTATATTCTCGTGCAACATTAGAACGCCACTGGAATGCGTTTGATTCATCGGTTGGTGAGCATCCGCACTTGGTGTGTTATGCCGTTAAAGCTAACTCAAACCTTGGCGTGTTGAATACTTTGGCTCGTTTGGGCTCTGGCTTCGATATCGTTTCTGGCGGTGAGCTAGAGCGTGTGGTTGCTGCCGGTGGCGATCCAGCAAAAGTTGTATTCTCTGGTGTCGGTAAAACAGCCGCTGAAATGAAGCGTGCGCTTGAGTTGAACATTAAGTGTTTCAACGTAGAGTCTGAACCAGAACTAGAGCGATTGAATAAAGTAGCTGGTGAGCTTGGTGTTAAAGCGCCGATTTCACTGCGTATCAACCCAGACGTTGATGCCAACACTCACCCTTATATCTCTACAGGTCTGCGTGATAACAAGTTTGGTATCGCTTTCGACCGTGCTCCTGCTGTTTATGAGTTTGCAAAAACACTCGATAACTTGTCTATCCATGGTATTGATTGCCACATTGGTTCTCAGTTAACGGATATCGAACCTTTCATCGATGCAACCGATCGCCTACTTGCGCTGATCGACCAGCTACGTGCTAACGGTATCAACATCAAACACCTTGATGTTGGTGGCGGCTTGGGTGTGGTTTATCGTGATGAATTACCACCACAGCCTTCTGACTACGCGAAAGCTTTATTGGCTCGCTTAGACAATCATTCTGATCTAGAGCTGATTTTCGAGCCTGGAAGAGCGATTGCTGCTAACGCTGGTGTATTATTAACGAAAGTCGAGTTCCTCAAGCCAACAGAGCACAAGAACTTTGCCATCATCGATGCAGCAATGAACGATCTAATGCGCCCAGCACTTTACCAAGCTTGGCAGGATATTGTTCCTGTGAGCCCTCGTCAGGGTGAAACTGTGACTTACGATTTGGTTGGCCCAATCTGTGAGACAGGCGATTTCCTAGGTAAAGATCGTGACCTTGTTCTTGAAGAAGGTGATCTGCTAGCAGTTCGTTCAGCGGGTGCTTATGGCTTCGCGATGTCATCTAACTACAACACTCGTTCGCGTGCGGCTGAAGTGATGGTGGATGGCGATAAAACTCACTTGGTTCGTCAGCGTGAAGAGCTTACGAGTCTGTGGGAACTTGAAAACATTCTTCCGGAGTAATTTTAAGCGTTATGCACTTCCACTTTTCTAAAATGCATGGTTTGGGCAATGATTTCATGGTCGTGGACTGCATTACTCAAAATATTTTCTTTTCTCCAGATTTGATCCGTCGCTTGGCGGATCGTCACACTGGCGTGGGCTTTGATCAGCTACTTGTGGTTGAGGCTCCCTATGATCCAGAAACTGATTTCCATTACCGCATATTCAATGCGGATGGCAGTGAAGTGGAGCAGTGTGGCAATGGTGCACGTTGTTTTGCACGATTCGTTCGCATGAAAGGCTTAACGAATAAGTACAGCATCAACGTGAGTACCAAGAAAGGTAAAATGGTTCTCAAGATTGAAGAGAATGACCTGATCACGGTGAACATGGGCATTCCTGAGTTCGAACCCGGCAAGATTCCATTCAAGGCCAAGCAGCCAGAGAAGACGTATATCCTAAGAACGGATGTACACACATTATTCTGTGGTGCGGTAAGCATGGGTAACCCACATGTGGTGACTGTGGTTGATGACGTCGACACGGCTGATGTGGACACCTTAGGCCCGCTACTTGAATCACACGAACGTTTCCCTGAGCGTGTTAATGCTGGCTTTATGCAGGTAGTTAACCGTGAAGAAGTTCGCTTGCGTGTTTACGAGCGCGGTGCGGGTGAAACTCAGGCATGTGGCAGCGGAGCGTGTGGCGCAGTTGCAGTGGGTATCACTCAAGGCTTACTGGCTGAGAATGTGAAGGTTCGTCTACCAGGCGGTGACTTACACATTAGCTGGCAAGGCCCGGGTAAACCTCTGTTTATGACCGGCCCTGCAACGCATGTGTTTGATGGTCAACTTTCTTGCTAATAACGACCCAAAACAAATAGATTCATAAAAATAAAGGATAGGTTTTGTCTTACGTTGAAGCCGACGCACTCACCGCAGAAGTGGTCGCGGAATATTTACGTGATAACCCAGATTTTTTCCAAGACCGAAAAGATTTGGTTGATCGCCTTGCTATCAATAACGTTGAGCAGGGCGCTGTTTCTCTGGTTGAGGTTCAGCTTAAACGCCAGCGTCATCGAATCGAAGAGCTTGAAGAAGAGATCACTGGCTTGATGTCGTTGGCAGCAAATAACGATAAAACCTTCTATGAGTTTATGGATCTGCAAGCGCAAGTGCTGAAATGCAGTGACTTTATGCAGGTGATAAAAGCCGTTGAACAAAAAGCGTTAGATCTTGGGCTTAAGGCTCATGTTCGAATTCTTTCGCAATCTGGCTTTTATCAGTTGAGTGCTGAGGGTTACTCTAAGTTTTCGCTTAACCATTTCAATGGCAAAGATGCTTATCTTGGGCGCTTGAGAAAAGCCGACAGACACGATTTGTTTGGTGATTATCCAGTTCCAGAGCTAGGCTCTTATGTAGTACTACCGCTTGCTAAGCAGTCTCCATTGGGTTTGCTCGCCTTTTCTAGTGAAGATGGCGGACATTTCCAACCCCATATGGATACGCTCTTTTTACGCCATTTAGCACTTGTTGTCGCTCATTTGGCGGACACCTTACCTTGGCAGATAAATAATGAGCCTAGAGCCCAAAATACCTCTTCCTAACAGCCTTCAAAAGCCACTTTCTCGCTTCTATGAATATCTCAGAAGCGAGAAGGGGCTCAGCCTACACACCCAACGTAATTACAAACAACAACTTGAAACCATGGCCGGGCATTTAGTCACGCTCGGACTTAAAGACTGGGGGCAAGTCGATGCGGCGTGGGTCAGACAACTAGCCAGCAAAGGCATGCGTGAGGGAATGAAAGCGAGCAGCATCGCGACTCGCTTATCGTCATTGCGCAGCTTCTTTGATTTCCTTGTGTTGCGTGGCGAAATGACCGCCAATCCAGCTAAAGGTGTCTCTGCACCTCGCAAACAACGCCCTTTGCCTAAAAACCTCGATGTTGATGAAGTGGGTCAACTGCTTGATGTGAATGAGGACGATCCATTGTCGATTCGTGATCGAGCGATGATGGAGGTGATGTATGGTGCTGGATTACGACTGGCAGAACTGGTCGGCATCAATCTTAAAGATGTGTTAGGTCGACAAGGCGAAATTCGAGTGATTGGTAAAGGCGACAAAGAACGCAAAGCGCCTTTTTCTGGTTTAGCTAAAGAGTGGGTCGATAAATGGCTCAAAGTTCGTGGTGAATTGGCTTCACCGGGTGAAACTGCGCTGTTTGTCTCTAAGCTTGGGACTCGTATCTCTCACCGCAGTGTGCAAAAGCGCATGGAAGAGTGGGGCAAGAAGCAATCTGTCGCGAGTCATATTAGCCCGCATAAACTGCGTCACTCCTTTGCAACGCATGTGCTGGAATCGAGCCAGAATCTTCGTGCTGTTCAAGAGTTGCTTGGCCATGAAAACATCTCGACGACTCAAGTGTATACCCACTTAGATTTCCAACACTTAGCACAGGCTTATGATCAGGCTCACCCGAGAGCTCGTAAGAAGAATAAAGATTAGATTTAAGGGTTTACTATGCGAATTTATCGAGGGTTAAAGCCCATTAAAGCCATGACCTTTGACTTGGATGACACCCTGTATGACAACTGGCCTGTGATCATGAAGGTTGAGAAAGAGATGGCACAGTGGCTTTATCAAAAGCACCCAGTGTCGGCTTCTTTATCGCTTGAAGAGTGGCAGGGCATTAAGCAGCAAGTCGCATCTGAAAACCCAGCTTTGAAACATGATGTCACCGTGTGGCGTGAAACTCAGATTAAGAGTGGTTTGCTGCAATTGGGTTACTCCCTGCCGCAAGCAAAGCAAGCGGCTCGAGAAGGCATTGAGCATGCCTTGTGGTTGCGTAATCAAGTCGATGTCCCTCAAGAAACGCATCGAGTGATGTCTGAACTTAGCCAGCGTATTCCTCTGGTTGCGATTACCAATGGCAATGTCGACCCTCACAAAATTGGCTTAGGGCAGTACTTTCAATTAATCCTTAAAGCCGGCCCTGATGGCAGAGCAAAACCCTATCCAGATATGTTTGAAAAAGCTCAGCAACACCTAGATTGCGACGCTGAGAATATTCTTCATGTTGGTGATCACCTTAAAACGGATGTCTATGGAGCCAAGCAAAATGGCTTCCAGGCGTGCTGGTTTAATGACACTGGTTCCAATTTATACCGCTCCCCTAAGGCGAGTGTGCTCCCTGATGTTGAAATAGACCAACTTAGCGATCTTATGCGACTAATTTAATGGCTTGGTAAGCTTATTGTGTCGCATTTACGATAGTGAATTGTTACATTAGTCGCCTATAAAAGCCTGATTAGGCTAGGATAATTGGCGACTACTTTTTATCGATTCATTTCAGTCATAGCAGTGGTTGCGGGTTGTTACTTCACTCGATTTTGAACAAGGGTTGGCATGCAAACATTTACATTTCTCGCAAATACTGAGGCGTTATTTAGAGCTCAATTTGATCAGCGAGAATGGTGTGACAGCAAACAGTACCTTATTCAAATTTTCTCAGCACAATCTTCAGATCTAGCTCGTCAAATCGCGGGTGTTGCCCTCAATCGTTTAAACAATGCGACGCTAATTGGTCAGAGTGCTCGTCATGTTATCTGTGATAATTGTCTTGAAAGTGCATGCACCTTAGTTATCATCAGTGAGTTCAACGAAACCCATCTAACTTCTGCGGTCCAGCCTTTTTCCGGCAATCCAAATCAAGACAGCCAAGACTTAGCTTTTCAATTGCGCCTTACAGAAGACACCAAAACGGTCATCAGCTTGTGTGATCAGGTTGAAGGGCGTGATTATCCTATTTATAGCGCTTTTGAAAATTTACCTTACGCCTTGCCGATAGCTGGTGGACTGTGCCATGAGAATGAATTTGGCCGTTGGGTTATGTATAACGAGCAAACCTACCAGCACGCCTGTGTTGCTGTGGCTCTGACTAACCCAAGATTGAAGGTTTGGTCGGACGCGTACTCTGAGTGGAACCCGATTGGGATGAAGCTACGAGTCACACACGCAATCGGAAATCGCTTATACGCATTGAACGACAAGCCGGCTATTGAAGTATTTAAACATTACCTTGCGGATGGCAAAGACCTTCCTTTTAGCCAGCTGATGAGCTTTCCGCTTTATCGAGAACTTGGCAGAAAGAAGGGTATCTCGACGCCGCTACGTATTAATGATGATGGCAGTATCGAGTTTGATAGCCCTTGGCATGTCGGTGAAGAGGCGCAGTTTTGTTATAACCACCCATCTCTCACTGCAGAAAAGGTACGCCACGGGGCCGAGATGCTAGCCATGCATCAGCCTGAATCGGTGATCATTTATAACTGTGTATCTCGACTTGAGTTTATCGACAGTAAACTTGAGCTCAAGCCATTTGAAGGGATAGTGAATACATGTGGTGCCTACTGCATGGGGGAGCTATACCGTAATGAAGACCGCCAAGAGATACTGCACCATAGCCTGACTTATATCGCTATGCGCGAGTCTGACGAGATTAAAGAGTTTCATTGCGAAGACTTTCAGTGTGGCTCAACCGTGTCGCCATTGCTTAACCTTGTCAGAAATGCAGTCGCTGATCTTGACAGTATGAATACTCAGATGGAAAAGAAACTCCATCAACAAGCGCGTCGCTTAACCGAAAGCTATCGTATTGACTCGCGTACTGGTTTGCCGAACCGTATCGTATTGAAAGAACGCCTCAATACTATTCTGTTTAGTGAACACTTACTCACGTTAAAGCTCACGAATTTCCATCAAGTTAACGAAAAATACGGCTATCAAGTGGGTGACCAGTTACTGCTTGATCTGTCTAATCACTTCATCGAGCGATTGCAGCTTCGTGTCGTCAAAGAGCCTCGCGTGAAAGTAGAGCTGTTCAGTATTGGTGTCGGAGAGTGGGCGATTATCTTTAATGCCAGTGTTGGTAGTGCGAAAATAAAAGAAGGTTTCGTTGAGTTCGCCGATGACATCGAACACATAAATTTTGAGCCGTATGGTTTGGCTGATATTGATTACTTGTCAGTTTCTCTGTGTGGCGGCTTTGCTAGTCGTTGTGACTTCTTAACCGACAGTGGTGACGAGATCTTATTGAAAGCGATCGAAGCTCGACGCTATGGAGTGCGTAATAATACCCATATCACCAATGCCAAAGACATTCAGGTGAGCGAAGAGGACCGAAAAGAGCAACTTGGTTGGTTGAGCTGTGTGAGCCGTGCAATTTTAGATCAGAACATCATCACTTACTCACAGCCGATTGTGGAATCGGGTACGCACGAAATGATTGGCCAAGAGTGTTTGGTCAGAATCATGGAGTCGGACGGTACTATTGTGCCACCAGGAAAGTTCTTACCTATCATTGCTGACACCCACCTATACACGCGCCTTAGTCGACACATGATTAAGAGCACTATTGGCTACATGGCAGATAAGCAGAGTTCGTTTTCTATCAATCTATCCCCACAAGATTTGTTGAGCGACAAGACGCTTGAGGTGCTTGAGGCTGCGATCAGTGGTATGAACGATCCTACTCGACTTGGTTTAGAGGTTTTAGAATCAGAACAGATTAAAGATTATGGCCGCATGATTGAGGTGTGTGATCACTTCCGTGCTCTGGGGGCGAGAATTATTGTTGATGATTTTGGCTCTGGTTACTCCAACATCGATGAAATTATCAAGCTAGAGCCGCAGATCATTAAGCTCGATGGTAGCTTGATTCGTAATATCGACAAAGACCAAAAACAAAGAAACATCGCTTCTCAGTTGGTTCGTTTGTGCCAAGTGTTCAACGCCAAAACGGTCGCTGAATTTGTCCATAACCAACAGGTTTGTGAGATAGCAGAGCAAATGGGTGTCGATTATCTGCAGGGGTACTACTTTGGTGAGCCTAAGCGACTGTTTTAGCAGTTAAAGCTTCTAGCATTGTGTAACTACTGACGATAAAAGTACTGCGCCGCCATTAATGACTGCTTTTTGGTGGAATGAATGATGTCTAACTAAGGTCACATTATTCATAACACGATCGTAAGTATTCCGTGCAAGCCTTATCTATAATAAGCACAATAACAAATCATTAACGTAACGATTAATGTGAATATGCAGTCGACTTCTCTCCTGATACAAGACATTGAGCAAACCCAACGTGAATTGGAAAAGATAGATTTTCATCAACATGAAAGCCTACTGATTCAGGTGTTTTCGTCTTTCGAGAAAGGTTCTGTTTTGGCTGCCTGCCAAGTGATTCAATCGACTTTTCCCAATGCCAAACTGATTGGTTGCAGTGCTAACCACTACATCAGCCAAGGTGTCATCCTGCACCAAGGTCTTTATCTGATTGTTACCCGCTTTGACGCGACGTCTTACTCTTGTGGTGTTGTCGAATATAGCGAACAACCATTGCTCGATAGCCACGCTATGTGGCAACAGCTTGAGTGCAATGATAATACTCAAAGCATCATCTGTTTCGCAGACCGCTTGCAGATAAATAACCGAGATCTATTTTCAGCGTTTGAGCAGTCGATGTATTCATTACCGATCTGTGGCGGTGCATCGACCATCACAGATAATGGACGTTGGGTGATGTTAGATGGCATTTGCTATGAAAATGCCTATGTGATGTTGGCGTTGCACAGTGTCGAGCTCTCCATCGCTAAGGGTTATTACACTGAATGGAATCCGATTGGTCGAACTTTTCGAGTGACCGGTGCTCAAGAGAACCGGTTGTTGGAACTGGATGGGATGCCTGTTCGCGAACTCTACAATCGTTACCTCGCTGATGGCTTCGAAGTGCCTTTTGAGCAACTGCATAACTTTCCCTTGATGGTCGGTGACCCCAAAGAGCAAAACATTCACTTACCGCTCAAGGTAACGGAAAGTGGGGAGATAGAATTCAGCGGCCAGTTCCAAGTGGGTGATGAGGTCCGGTTTTGTTATGACCATCCATCTTTGACCCTAGAGCAAATACGACTGGGCGTGCAGCAGCTCGCCTCTCATAGGCCAGAACAGTTCTTCATTTACAACTGCACTTCTCGTATCGACTTTATCGATGGTAACCAAGAGGTTGAGGTTTTCCAAAAATTGGCCGATAGCTATGGCGTTTACTGCATGGGAGAACTTTATCAAGAGAATAGCCAACAGCGAATCTTGCACCATAGCCTCACTTACCTTGCGCTTAGAGAAGGCGAGGGTAAGGCGGTATTGCCATTAGAGACACAACCCGCGACCAACATATCCCCTCTGTTTTCATTGATCCGAAATGCACTGCTTGATGTCGATGACATGAACAACAGCATGGCGAGTAAGATTCAGCAGCAAGCCACCGCATTGACGGCAAGCTATCGAATTGATCACCGTACAGGTTTACCCAATCGCAGTGTGTTGCGTGAGAAGCTGTCGAAGATGAGCAGTGACAGCCACTTGTTAGCTTTGAAGGTCACGACCTTTGGTCAGATCAATGAGAAGTATGGTTATCGAGTGGGTGACAAGCTTCTGCATGATTTGAGTGAGTACTTTCAAAAGGCGCTGTGGCAGTTCTTTGATGAGGGCTGTCAGCTCTACAGTATCGGTATTGGTGAGTGGGCGGTGGTGTTTGATAGTTGGGCGAGCCAAGAACATATTCATCAGCGATTCTCGGAATTTGCTGATCAAACCGAGCATGTGAATTTTGAGCCTACCGGTTTACCCGATATTGATTACTTGTCGGTGTCTATCTGTGCGGGTATCGCCAGCCGTCGAGATTTCCCGACTACCTCTATTGATGACTTATTGTTGAAGGCGATTGATGCGAGGCGCAGCGCTGTCAGCCAGAACAAGCACCTAGTGAGCGCCAAGGCACTCATTCAATTGGAGAAGCATCGCCAAGAGCAACTTGGTTGGCTGTCGTGCGTGAGTCGCGCCGTGCTTAATCAGAATATTGTGGCGTGCTCTCAGCCCATAGTTTCAGCACACAGTCATCAGGTAGAGAGCTACGAGTGTTTGGTTCGAATTGAAGAGGACGGTCAGTTAATTGCACCGGGTAAGTTCTTGCCAATCATTGAAGGAACCCATCTCTATACACGCCTCAGTCGTCAGATGATAACGCGCACCTTCGATTTTATGAGTCAGCGAACCGATTCGTTCTCAATTAATTTAGCGCCACAAGATTTCAGCAATGAGAAAACCATTCTTCACCTTGAACAAGCGATCAAGAAAATCAGTCACCCACAGCGTATTGGCTTGGAGGTGTTAGAAACGGAACAAATTCAGGATTACGGTCGCTTGATTGAGGTGTGTAATCACTTCCGCGATCTTGGTGTGAATATTATTGTTGATGACTTTGGTTCGGGCTATTCGAACATTGATGAGATATTGAAGCTAGAACCACAGGTGATCAAGCTTGATGGCAGTTTGATTCGCAATATTGATAAAGATAAAAAGCAGCGCAAGATCGCTCAGCAGTTGGTGAGCTTATGCCAGATTCTGAATGCTAAGACGGTGGCGGAGTTCGTTCATAACGAACAGGTGTGTCGTATTGCTGAAGACATGGGGGTCGATTATTTGCAAGGGTATTACTTTGGCCAACCTCAGCGTTTGTTTTGATGGAGCGAGCGTTTCACGTGAAACACTGGTTGGCTCAATAACGAAAATACGATGTAAAAAGGGTGAGCTTATGGCTCACCCTTTTTGTTTGTGCGC
>NZ_JBFRTN010000067.1:0-1503 GCF_041474095.1 Vibrio sp. 10N.222.54.A3 | reverse complement strand
CTGTCTCTTGATCACAAGTCTGGTTAATCAAGAGACTTAGCGAGTTCATACCCTTCAAGGATGGTTTGTAACCTAAACCATCCTTGCCATAACGTCTTTATAGAAGCGCGACCTGTTCGCTTGGTATTCTTCCAACCACCTAACCGAGCAATACCGTTGTAAGCCCATGATATATTAGGCGCTTCTTTCGGTAGTTTTTTGCTCTCCAACTTGAGCCACATTAACTTCCACGCTTTGCCTTTTAATACCTGCTCACAACTGCTCTTAGATAACTCGTCTGATTCATTCATAAACCTCAACTGGAGTAACCGAGTCGCGATAAAAGCCAAAACGACGCTGAGCCTTTCTAAATTATCCTTACTTTGCATTCTCAGTTGCTCAACTTCAGTCCCTTCACTTTTCCAGACTTTATGAAAATCTTCTATTAGCCAGCGCCGCTCATAATAACTGACGATTTTGAGTGCCTCTTCCTTGCTCGTTATCGGCTCTGAAGTCAGTAAGTGCCATGCGAGCTTATTACCACTCTCTCCTTGTTCTATACATCCCACGTAGTAAAGCGGAATGTTATCGAACTCTTTTTTGTTAGCAGGAGACTTGAGTGTCACGGGGGCATATTTGATATCTAAATGAGCCTTGCGAGCTTTACGACCGCCTTTTTGCGGTATTTCTAGCACTTTCTCTCCGGCTGATAACAGAGTAGAGGCATAGCTATAAAGACGATTATCATGCTCTTCAATACAGCGGCTTTGCATTGAGCGAACGAGGAACCTTTGTTGTTGCTCTCGCTTGTAAATGAGGTATTCAAATAGGTCGGCTTCTCTATCGCACACAGAAATGACATCCGAAATTTTATCGCCAAGTCGCTCAGCGACATGGCGAGAGGCTTGTTCCCACTTATAACTTTCTTTCTCTTTGTATGGTCGAGTCGCATGCTGGTGCCTTTGACCTCGCTTTTCTATATCACGAGTCCAGCGCTGTTGTTCAATTAAACCAATAACAGATTGAGTGTCGGGAGCAAAAAGTAAGGTTGAGTGTACGAACATGGCGCGATGTCGATTGCCTTGATTGGAGTGCCCGAGTTCATCTCGAATGCTGCGATGGGAGTAACTGAGAGAAGTGGTGTCTTCTAAGGCAAGAAGTGTTTGTTGCTCTAATGCTTCTTGTGCGGTGACATAAAAACCCGCTTCTGCGATATCTTCTGCTTTGATTTGCTCATTACGGATGAAGCGATAAGCCCCTTCCATTTCAGCAGGGGAGATAATGAGTTTCGAGACGGGTACGCCAGGTTGCTCGGCCAGTGAGGCTGCGAGAGCAACGAGTCTTTGAGTGCGTCTAGGGTCATTAAGGTGGGCTTGACCGAACTGTTTTTGTGCCCAAAGGGTTGGCTCTATATAGGTCATGATAATCATCCTTGTCATTGCTTAGATGATCAGATCATGAAACCTAAAAATAGTTCAAAAAAAATCCCCAAGCGTGGCTTAGGGATTTGTGTATAAGAGACAG
>NZ_JBFRTN010000066.1:27541-60535 GCF_041474095.1 Vibrio sp. 10N.222.54.A3 | reverse complement strand
CGATGAACCTTTTTTTATCATCGAATAAGGATGTTGATATGGTATTACGTGAGTTCAAAAAACATTTCAGTCGTGGCGACCTGAAAGCAGCAATTGGTGTCGTATCCCCTGGAGCTAATGGTTATTACTTAATGGTCAAAAGTCATAAGTGGGGAGTAAACAGCTTTCTTGAATCCGACAGAAAAATGCAACCCAGGGTATTCAAGACTCAACAAGCTTTGTTGAACGCCGCTAAAGCAATCGGTTTTTCCTACCACTCGATTGATATCCAACATTTATAATCAAGATGGTTAGATATTGGGTTGATTCTGTTATCGGTGTCGCTTCGTAAAATAACCAAACATTCAGAGCCTGAATACCACAACTCCAAAATCATCTATTTATCCACTCGATAAAAATAATTCTTACAATTAAGCGTGTTTATTCGTTAATAATATTGTTACTCAACGGCATAATAGTCATGAATCCATTCAAAGAGTTAGGTTATGTTCTACAAGCGTCTTTTGGTATTGGCTTTACCGCTTACTTTTGTGTTTTCCACCCATGCTGAAACGTTTGGTGAACGAATGGCGCGCATCGAACAAGAGAATGTACTGGCGAAAACCATGAGTGAAGAACAAGTTGAATTGATACAAAAAGTCGTACAGACCAACCACTGCGCTAAAGTGGCGTTAACCCATCACCAACGCATTTTGGGCCAATATAAGGTTGAGACATCTTCTTCTGAGTTATTCGTAAAATGGCGTCAACTCGGTAAGCAGTTAGACGCTCAATACGAGACTGATTACCCCGGCTACCCTAAGCACGCTTTTCAGGAGTACCTTGCGGCTTCAAGCAAAGTCGATGGCTACCTTTTTGCTCTAATCGACAATGGGTTAAACGAACAATCGTGGATCGCCAAAGAGTTTAAGCAGTGTAAAAAGAATAAGCTGATATCCCGAACCTAAGCTCTAGTCTGCTCTGGTTCGAGAGAGATCATTCGCATTGGTTTTAATAAAGTAAGAACAGCCCTTCATAACCGCCAATTTCTATTTCACTCACATAGTCACCAACGTTACCGTTAGCATCAACAGGTTTCATTGGGACATCCAGCGCAATGGTGAGTTTTGCCACGTCATAAAAGCTCGGATTCTTACCGTGGAAATCCGTGCGATATAACACACGACCATTGCTGAACTCTCTCGCTAACACCATGTCCTCAGGGCCACCAGCGACCACCTGATTTTCAGATTGATACATAAAGTACGTGAACGTCGGTAGAACGTGAGTCATGCCATTGGGCAGATCAGCATGCACCATTTCGTTCATCGAGGCATCGCCAACGATGGTGTAGTCAGCGGGCTGAGGTGTCGTTGTCGAAAGCATCAAAGGAATCGGCGCAAAGCCTTGTGGGATCTGATGACTCGGCTCTCCCAAATCAACGGCCAATAACGAACTTGGTTGGTAGGCGATGTTTTTAGGGACACCACTTTGCCAGAAAGTGTCAGCCGTCGTGTTGCCACTTCCATAGACGTAACCATTGTTCCACTGATTAAAGTAGCTATGTTGAGCGTGTCGATTGAGGTGGTAGATCGCTAGGGTCGAGTATTGGTCTTGCTTCCAATTCTCTTCACTATTTCCAAGATACTGAACTCGCCCATAACGCGTTGTCGCCTGAAAAATAACACTTTGCCCATTGTAGGCGAGCGCAGAATTATCCCAGAATTTAGAGATCCCCGAGTAACCACTAAACCCAGTAGACGGAAAAATGTAGTGCTCGCGTAAATACAGAGATCCCGCCTCGCTAAGATGAGCCTGTCCATTTCGACCCAGCAAGTTCGCGGTTCCGATGTTCAACCCAATCGACGCATCACTTTCTAAAGCAGATAGATTTTTCAGAAACGCTGAAAATTGTTGTTTATAGAGATCATCCGCTTGATTCGAACCCGCAACGGCTCCTAACTCTTGAACATGCCCACCAGAATGAACATAGAACTGGTTCGAACCAATGAGTTTATTTGTGTCGTCGTTGTACGCACCATTCAAACCTTGGCTTGCCCAGCTTTGCTTGTAGTAGCGATGAATAGCAGATAGATAATCCGCGTTTGCGACGTTCGTTAGCGACCAAGATGAGCTAGCGCTCCACATTCGACCAAATGGCACCACTCTTGATTCCCAACGAAAACGCGCTGTTGCGTTCTTATTGGTTCGATTTCGATACTCGCTTGGCGACAAGTAGTTATCGCCATCTAGGTCTGCAGACACATCAAAACCGCGGATTTTTCGCCATTGGCTGATAGCATTGCCGTCCGGCGTTGTAGTCGGAGCGTCGGTTAATTTGACGGTTGGAAAACTGTTTTTCAGTTTTACTTCTTTTAAGCGCGGCCTGTCGTCGGCGTTTTCACTTTGCCAACGAACTCTCACAACGTATAAGCGCCCACCATCTCTCAAAAAGGTGGAGCCAAAATACTGGCCGCCACCATAGCTCGCACCACTGCCATCATGAGTTGTAGCTCTTACCCAATCATTAGGAAGGTTCCAGATCACCGATTGGTTTTTGGTCATGCTGAGCGTTTTGTCTTTCTTTACATCGAGCCTTTCCCACTGTGAAACCCTACCCTGAGAATCAATAGCCGTTGGGTATTCAATCCAAAATTCGCCGCTGCCAGCAAACTGTGAGAACTTAAAGGTCAGCCGTTCGAACTGCTCAGCATGATAGACATACAAAGCCCCACCCTGTTCGAAATTCTCAAACACATCGGCATCCCACGGAGGCTCTTGATACAGCCAAAAACCAGCATGGTCTTCACTGGCTGTATAACCCAAGATCATAGGTTTTCGGTTTAAAAGAGTCTTTTCGCCGTGAGTTTCATCAACTTCGGCAATGACAGTATCTTCAGAAAAGTGCAGGAAATAGTCTTCGAAATTGAGGCCTTCTAACTCAGCTTGGTTACGGAGATCGTTCTCCAACCAACCCGAGTTCATCGCCATGACTTGGTTGTACATATAACCAATTGTCGTAGCCCGCTCATTGTCGGCTTTGTCAGCATAGGCTCCAAACACAATATCACTGTTGGTAATTTCCCAATCAATGACAGCATCCGCAGATAGTGGGGAGCCCGAAAGATCAACACCCGCTTCATGTTGCCCTGGCAGCACAACCGCTGTGCCAACAGCAAAAGCGTAGCCAGCGATTAAACATGACGGTATGAGTGCGAGCAGCCCAGAAATGTAGGTTTTCATGAATCAAATTTCCTAATTGATACTGTCATGCCTTAAATCACAAGACGAAAAGTCAGCCAACTTACGTGTCAATTTAGGAATCAAAATACGAAAAAAGTATCGACTACATGGCTGTATTGTTCAAGTGCTCTTCTGACTGGTTTCATCGGTGGTAAGGAAAACGAGCAAATGTCGATTCAAAATCAAGACATTAAGGAAAATATAAATTTTTGTGATTTTAATTTTACTTGGAAACCAAGTTTCTCCAACTAACGAGAAATCAGCTCAGATTTTCTCAAAATGAGAATAATACAGTTTGGAAGATGGAAGTTATCAGAGCTTAAAGCTCAGAACGGGCTGAGATTTGCTGCATCGAATCTCAGTTTCAACGCCACACTGTTGAAACTCAATTTGAATAGGCTGTCTAAACAAGAGCGATAACAACGCGCCTTAAAGCCTCTTGTTCCACTTCCCTTGATGGTCGCGGTCGCAATTTTCTTGCGTATCGTAGCTGATGTGTTTATCGATACTCTTCAGTTGAATTCCAACTTGATTGAACGCTTTCTGGATAGTCCCTGAAACACTCTGTTGACCTTCGCCATTTAAGAAGTTCGTTCTATCCTGATTGGTATCGAATACACAGACAATTTTCAAACTTTGCGGAAAAGAGGAGAAGTTGACCGAGTGAGTCACCCATAAAAAACCATCGAAGCCTTTCAGCGTGTCTTCACAAACGTCAGTTAACACGTCTCTGATCTGATTTTCGATTTTCTTATCTGATTTACGCATGCGGTAAAGGTCCTATTTAACACCTTAAAAAGTAAGGTTTTTTGGTCAGTTTCGTACTACCTGATATTGGACACTGTGGCGGTTTCAAATGCAAAGTATTTATTGGGAGAGTCGACTAGAAGATACAGAGGAAACGCCTCATGTTTGATCGCTTACGAGGCAATCAAACATGAGGCGAATATAGAATTTACGAAGATCTTAGCTCGCCGCTTGTTCCCAATCAGTCAGTAACTTCATGATCACGCGAGAGTCTTGGTGGATTGCCATTGGCGCAGCAAGTTGTGTGTCACCTCGCTCGACTGCTTGGCGGATATTGCGCACTTGATAATGGAAGCCATCGCCTTGCGCTTCGACTTTCACTTCACGTGTCGACGTCTCATAGATCTCTACCGTAAACGTGTTTTCTGCAGTCGGTAACCATGGGTTAGTATCTAAAGTAATGCAGCCTTTGCTACCTAGAATAGTAAAGCCATGCTTTAAGCCGTGGTCTTCAGCGGTGTGGATTTGCGCGGTAAAACGGTCATTGAAACGCATCATCGCCGACGATTCACAGATATTGCCATCTTCGCCTCGTCGACCGATTGCTGATATCTGCACATCATCGAACACACTCTCGCCAAATTGCTGCTGCGCGACAGAGTGAATCAGCGACATTGGGTAGCAGCCAAGGTTGTATAGCGCGCCTTTACTTGCAGGGTTCACGAACTGATCAATCGCCGCAACGTAGGAACCTTGAATTGAGCGCACTTCGCCGATCTCACCAGCTGCCAGTTCTTGATGAAGCTTGGTGATAAGTGGATGGTTTAAATACATCAGACCTTCAGCAAAGAATACGCCCGCTTCTTTCACGGCTTGTAAAGCTTGCTCGGTTTTTTCCATATCTACCGACAGAGACTTCTCACACAAGATCGCTTTGCCTTTTTGAGCTGCTTTAATCACATACTCATGATGGACATGGTTTGGCAGAGCAATGTAGATGATGTCGACCGACTCATCTTCAATCAAGGCTTCATAGCTGTTGAAGGTTCGTGTTGGTTGGTATTGGGCAGCAAACTCGTTAAGTGTTTTTTCAGTACGTCCAGCAACGGCATACAGCTCGCTTTGAGCGTCGCCTTTAATCGCATCCGCCATTACGCCTGAGATAAAACTGGTTCCTAGGATTCCCCATTTCATGTCTTAGATCTCCTGCTCTTGTGCTTTGATAGGTCCACGTTGCGTTTCGAATGCTTGCACTAATTCCGCAATGTCACGCTCAATAAACGCTTGGGTATGAGACATCACAAAGTGCTGATTGATCGCCTCGCGGTTTACGTATTGCTCAAGCAAGATCACACGATCGCTTTGGCTTTGATCATAGGTTGCAATTGCTTGTAGGCAGCCCGGTTCGCTTTGCATGTCTAAACAAAACTGTTCGATAGCTTCGAGCGCAGCTGCTCGTTCTATGTTGGTTTTGATCTTAAGTTCGGCAGTAACAAAGATGATTTCATTCGATTGAGGCATTTCACGCTCTTATTTTAGTTAATTATCAGTTTGCCATTGGCTCATCAAGCGCTTGCCAAGATCAGAGGGCGTGGTGTTATGGACGATCATCTCATCACATTGGTTGAACACCATGAAGTGTTTTAGTTCATCGCATAAAGCATGAACCAACAACTCATGGTTTTTAATTCGCTCTTCCACAACCAAGTTACGGATATTGAGCAAACCACTCTTCCTGTCGACCTTGCAATCCATTCGTGCCACCAGCTCACCTTGCCACAGAATCGGTAAGCTAAAATAACCAAACTGACGCTTGGCCTCTGGAACATAGCATTCTAGGATGTAATCAAAGTTGAACAATGATTGCATTCGCTTTCGTTGAATCAGCAGGTTATCAAACGGAGACAGTATCTTAAGCTTGGTTCTGGAAAGAGGTTGATTCAGCAGTTCAAAAGCACCTGGCAGGACATAGTAATCAGAGCCTTGAATATCTACTTTCAGAACCTGCTTATCTTCAAGCATCTGTTGGAGTGCTCTCTGAATCAAAGGCTTTGTGTTCTTGAGTAGGTAGCTCATTTCCGACGCTATTCCAACTCCGTTAGCCTCTAAATAACGTGTTATCAGATGCTCGATGTACTCTTGTTCTGTCGGCTCAGAGGTATCAATTCCGCTCGGTAAAACTCGCTCGGTTAGGTCATACACCTTATGAAAGTTAACTCGGCTTGGCACCATTAAGTCGCCTTGCATGAACAATGTTTCTAATGCTTGCTTGGCCGGTTTACCGCCCCAACCGCCGGGGTTTGGCCTATCCCCTTCAAAATCTTTCGCCATCAACGGCCCTTCATTCTCAATACGTTTGAGAACATGAGCCATCAGTGCGTCATTCTTTTTATACCAATGCTTGAGCTTACCGCTCGCAAAGCCATTCTTGCGGTGTAGGCTGAATCGGAAGTCACGCATGGGTAAATACGCGGCGGCATGCGACCAATACTCAAATACTTCTCGACGCTCTAACAGCTTATCAAGATGGTTCAGTTGGTAATCTTGATTGCGATTCCAAAGCGTGTGGTGGTGAGCTCGCTGAATCACAGAGATGGTATCAATTTGCACATAGCCAAGGTTTTCAATCGCAGACAACGTGTTCGCCAAAGCGCCCCCATTGCGTTGCTTTTTAGGTGGCAACTTCTTAGGCGGCAGCTTTTGCGAAAGCAATACCAGTTTTTGCGCTTGAGCGAGTGACAGTGATTCCATGAAATTCAGACTCTAATTGATAGCAATGATCCGTTTATGATTCAGCAATAAGCTCTTGAAGAATCTGCTTGTAGGTTTCTACCGTCTGCGCGCCCGTTACTGCACTCTTACGGTTGAACACCACAGTAGGAACCGCAGAGATCCCCATGCGTTGCCATTCAAACTCTTGCGCTTCAATTTGCTTCAAGTTGTCGGTGTTCTTTAGGCGCTTCAGTGCCTTCGTTGAGTCTAAGCCAACCGCTTCAAGCTCTTGTGCAATGACTTCAAGATCGGACAGGTCTTTTTGCTCTGTGAAGTGAGCAGCAAAGAAGCGTAGCTTTAACTCAGTCTGTTTGCCGTGCGCTAGTGCAAAATCGAGAAGTACATGTAGATGACGTGAATTGACCATTCTCATACTGTCATAGAAATTGAAATCGAAACCAACCGCTTGGCCGCGAGCCGAAAGCTGTTCTCGTGAACGTTGGCTCTCTTCTGCGCTAGAACCGTATTTTCTCATGATATGGGCACGCAGGTTTTCGCCCTCTTGCGGCATGTCAGGGTTAAGCTCAAACGGCTGCCATTCAAGTTCAATCTGGTCTTCTAAACCAAGTTCCGCAACGGCTAGCTCTAAGTTTTTGTAACCGACTACGCACCACGGGCACATTACGTCAGAAATAATATCAAGTTGAAGTTTCTTGCTCATAATCATTCCAAATATCGTTACTAAGGCGTATCCAATTCAAAGTGAATACCCATCTTTCTGGTTAGACTACAACAAGCTGAACACTCGTTCAAATTTAACTCAATACAACAGCAGCCAACAAAAAAGCCAACTCATTTTCACGAGTTGGCTTTGATAAAAATCGAATCTAGCTTAAGAGCGTTACGCTAGCAACTTCTCAAGTACTTGGAACACACCCGCGTCAACGTTACTTGGCGCGCCAAAACGCGCGATCTCTTTTAACTTTGGATGCGCGTTTTCCATCGCGTAAGAGTGGTAGCTCTCTTTAAGCATTTCCAAGTCATTTAGGTAATCACCAAAGCTCATGGTCTGCTCGTAAGTGAAACCTAATGTGTTCTGTAGATGTTTAATCGCCGCGCCTTTTGACGCTTCAGCGTTCATCACATCCAACCAAATTTTCGCACTGACAACCACTTGGTAGTTCTCACCAAACTTGGCATCAATAGTTGGGTTCACTTTCTCTTGTGAACCGTCGAAGTGACAGATAGCCACCTTGATGAAATCGTCTTCTACCGCCAGTAAATCTTCTACTTTCTCACGGCGATGGTAGTACTTAGAGATCTCCGCTAGAGCACGCTCATCTTTGGTTTCGATGTATGCAGACTTCTTACCACATAGCACCACATGAGCACCTTCAATCGCGCGAGCTTCTTTAATGATCTCTTTGATGGCATCAGTATCAAGTAAGCAGCTGTAAAGTTCTTGGCCTTTATGCATCACCAATGTGCCGTTTTCAGCAACGAACATCATGCGATCTTTTAGCGGGGCAAAGGTTTCCATCAAGCTGTAGTACTGACGACCCGATGCCGCAGCAAAAATAATGTCTTGAGCTTCTAAGCGCTCGTAAAGGTTGAAAAATTCTGGGTCTAACTTTCCGTGTTCATTAAGCAGAGTGCCGTCCATATCAGCAGCGATAAATTTGATGTTCTGTTGTGGCATTTCAGGGCTTACCTATTAGTAAAAATTAAAGTGCAAATTATGATTTTTCGTTATCTTGTGTAACGGTTCTAGGTTCGATTATATCGCTAGAGTCGCTGGTGAATACAATGCTTATTTTACCGCCTGTCAGTCACTGTTTCACATCTTTCCAAGGCAAACGCTAACAGAAGCGCATTCCAGTTTGAAGGGTTAAGTCCTACATACAAGATGTGCGTTAGGTCACACTCCACTATATTCTTTCCTGTCTCTCCATCACTTTATTCCGACCACAGTCATTATGATTTTAGCTATTATTACGACCTTGCTTTGCATCGTTACCGTCAAGTTTCTAATCACACTTGCGAACTTAGAGCGCCATCGTATTCACATTGAACCTAAAATATCGTTCAAAAGAACTGAGTGGCCGACTGTTTCCGTCATTATTCCTGCGCGAAATGAAGAAGACAATATTGAAATCAGCCTTGGCTCTCTATTGAAGCAGAGCTACCCAAAAGACAAGTTTGAAGTCATTGTTGTTGATGACTTTTCTACTGACTCAACCCGTGCAAAAGTAGAAGCATTGATCAGTAAGTTCGACGTTAACGCGCGCTGTATTTCAGGTAGAACGTTACCGACCGGATGGCTTGGTAAGAGCAATGCATGTATGGCTGGCGCACTCAACGCGAGCGGTGAATATGTGTATTTCATTGATGCAGATACCGATTCAGCACCCGCGATGCTACAGAGCGTTATCGACTTTGCTATCCAACAAAAAACTGATCTCTTATCGTTTAATCCAAAACAAACTTTTGCGTCTGTGGCAGAAAAAGCGACCTTGCCGGGCATCTTTCTATCGATCGCATCTTATATGAACTTTAAAAACTCGAACGACATGACTAAGGAAGAAGCGATTGCTAACGGTCAGGCGATGTTGTTTACCCGAAAATCCTACGACGCAGTCGGTGGACACGCCGCAGTAGCAAACGCGATATCGGAAGACATCGCCTTTGCAAAAGTCATGAAGGTCAATGGATTTAAGATTTTCTGGGCATTTGCAGACAAACTAATGAGTACGCACATGTATTCAGACTTCAACTCAATCTGGGCTGGCTTTTCCAAAAACATGAATCTTATTGTGAATTGTCAATCGCAAGCACAAGCTTTAAAAGTCTTCATCAAAGCCAACATCATCGCATGGGCGGGACCGCTTTTGATGCTGGTATCGGCGAACGCCTTCATCAGTGACATGTCTGCCATTCATGCTTATTCGCTCATTGTCAGCTCTGTGATGCTCTTGGTGTCGATCGTCACCTACTTCATTTTGGTTAAGGAACTGTTTGTTCCCGCAAAATTTGCGTTAACCGTACCCTTCGGTATTTGTGTTCAAAGCCTACTCGTGCTGAACAGTTACCGCTTATCTAAAACCAATAAAATCAGCTGGAAAGGGCGCTCATTAACATGATGAATAAGATTATTACTTTGCTTCTTCTTGCTTGTTCAGTTTCGGTGTTTGCATCAGACACCGATGGCTGGTCACTGGCACGCGATAAAAAAGGCATCGAGGTTTATAACCGTAAAATTGAAGGCAGTCACTTTAAAGAATTTCGAGCAGAAGGCGACATCAACGCGTCCCTCACTTCTATTATCGCACTCTTTATCGATACCTCTGTTGGCACGCAATGGGTAGAAAACATCGATGACATGGAAGAAATAGAGCATTTTAGTGCGGCGCACACGATCACCAAAACCTATACCAAGGCACCTTGGCCAGTTGCCGATCGTGAAGCTATCGTAGAGAACGTCATCACTCAAGATCCAGAGACGATGGTTGTCACCATTGATCAGCATGGTAGGCCTGATTACCTGCCAAACAATAATAAAAAAATCGTCAGAGTGGCTGAATTAGAGGCGAGTTGGCTCCTGACACCAATCGACGAAAACACCACCCATATCTCTTATCGAGTATTGAGTGATCCAGGTGGCGATATTCCGTATTGGCTCATTAACATGGTGGCCGTTTCTCAGCCTTACAACACGCTTCGCGGGTTATCTAAGATGTTGGATTCTGGTGAGTACACCGATCGTCGCCTTGATTTCATCGAGAACTACACGTCACTTTAACAATGCAATGAATACTCTAGAGGTCTATATTGTGAAATTTCCATTCTCTCCAATCGCAGCGATATTGCTTGTAGCATCAAGTTCAGTATTTGCTAATCAAATCATTGTCGATACTAAAGGTGTTGATGAAACACAGTATCACGCCGATCTGTATGAATGTGAGCAATACGCTCAACAAGTGAAGCCTGAAGAGGTCGATTCTCTTGGCAGCGATATTGTCGGTTCAACCGCTAAGGGTGCAGCGCTGGGTGCGGTTGGTGGAGCCGTCTCTGGCGGGAGTGGTCATGATGGTGCGAAAATTGGTGCTGGCATCGGTATTATCAGCGGCGCTTTAAAGCACGGTGCTCAAAAAAGACAATCCGCCGAGCTATCTGAGCAGCAGAAGTTTCAAGTGAATCGTAACTGTATGATCAACCGAGGCTATACCGTTCTTAACTAGCGGATAACCGAGCAAAATGGCGTTTAATCGATGTTCACGCCATTTTGCGTAGCTGAGTCAAAGCAGAGTTCAACCATAGTCCCTGAATCGCCACCTTAAAGTTCGTTCAAATAGACAGTGAGCATTGACCCCTATTTAAAATAGGCTTATCATTAATCGTCTTTTAACGATTAATGAAAGTGAGACGTCAATATGAACTCAACTTGCTCGACATCTGGTGGCTGTTCTCTGCCCATCGAACACGGTGATGCTAAAGCAGAAAAGCAAATGGCCGCACTGGCGAAAGCACTCGCTCACCCAGCAAGAATACGTATATTGAGTATCCTTTCCACGTTAGAAAAATCGGGCGGCTGCTTGAACAGTGATCTGGTGAGTGAATTGGGTTTAGCTCAATCAACGGTATCAGAGCACTTAAGAATATTGAAAGCCTCAGGTTTTATTACGGCTGAGTCGATTCCGCCGAAGATGTGTTACCGCATCGACCGCGACAATATTCAACGCTTCGAATCGATATTTAACAGCATTTTAAAATAGAAGTTCACGCTTGAATGATCGGCTTTGATAGCCTTTACTTTTAAGCGTGTTTTTTTGCCACAACCAATCGTTTTTCGACGATTTACGATGTCAACTAAGAGAGATTATCATGAAACCAAAGTTAGGTTTTCTAGATCGCTACTTAACACTGTGGATTTTTATTGCCATGGGCCTTGGTGTACTACTCGGCACCCTATTCCCACAGATCGAACAGTGGAACGATTCAATGTCTGTTGGCACCACTAACATTCCGCTTGCGGTTGGCCTTATCTTAATGATGTACCCACCTCTGGCTAAGGTTAACTACAACCTGCTAGGCACTGTGGTAAAAGATAAGAAAGCCATTAAGCTCTCTTTGATCATGAACTGGATCGTTGGTCCAATTCTGATGTTTGTATTGGCACTAACTTTCTTGGGAGACCACCTAGGTTACATGGTTGGGGTGATTCTGATTGGTCTTGCTCGTTGTGTGGCGATGGTTCTGGTTTGGAACGACATCGGCGGCGGTAACAAAGAGTACGGCGCGGCATTGGTTGCTCTAAACAGTGCATTCCAAGTGGTGAGCTACAGCTTTATGGCGTGGTTGTTCATCAGCGTTCTTCCACCAGTATTTGGTTACGAAGGCATGTTGGTTGATATCTCGATGATCGACATTGCACACAGTGTACTTATCTACCTAGGTATCCCATTCCTAGCGGGCTTCCTAAGCCGTAAGATCCTTGTGTCGATGAAAGGCGAGCAGTGGTACAACGACGTATTTATTCCACGCATCTCTCCAATCACACTGATTGCACTACTGGCGACTATCGTTCTGATGTTCAGCCTGAAAGGTGAAATGATTGTTGAACTGCCAATGGACGTTCTATTAATTGCGGTTCCACTGACTATCTACTTCACTGCGATGTTCTTCATCAGTTTCTTCATCGGTAAAAAGATGGGCATCGAGTACGACAAGAACGCATCAATTGCATTTACAGCAACAGGTAACAACTTCGAGCTAGCGATTGCCGTGGCTATCTCAGTATTCGGTATCAACTCAGACCAAGCGTTTGCAGGCGTTATCGGTCCACTGATTGAAGTCCCTGTGCTGATTTACCTTGTGAACGTGGCGCTTAAGATGAAAGACAAGTACTACAACGGTCAGACGGTTAAACCTAGCGTATAGCATCTACGTCTACACCTAGAACTAGAACTAACAAAAAGCAGCATCACTTTGAACAGAAAGGCTCACACGTTAAACGGTGAGCCTTTTCTTTATTCAGTTTCGTCTAATAGGCCTTTCAATGCTTGTTCAAGCCAAAGTAATGCAGGACCTTTTGAGCGTGTTTTAGACAGAACAAGATCAACCGGAGGCGACCAAGTTTTATGGTCAAATGACACATTCACCTCTACCAAGCGCTGTTTAATAAGCTCTTCTTCAACAAGGTGTTTCGGTAAGTATGCCCAACCGATATCGCTACCAAGAATCATCTCTTTAATGACGATAAAGCTGTTTGACCACCATACCTTTCCGGCAATCAGCGGAAACTGATCCATCACCTTACCTTTGTCTCCCCTCAACATTAACTGACGATGCGGGAGTAAGTCAGAGAGTTTCGCCACACCTGTTTTTGCGAGCGCATGACTTGGATGACACACAGCAATAAACGGTAAGTGACCGATAAAGCAAGGCTCAGAACCGACATCAAAAGCCAAGTTAGTAAACATTAATCCAATGTCGGCCCTCTCTTCGATAATTAACGGATTGACCTCTGTCGTGGTACACGCAACCAGTTCCACTTCAGTCGCAGGGAATTGTTGACTGAACTGACTAAAGATCTTAGATAGATTCGGGACCAATAGTGAATCATCTAATGCAATTTTGATGAGCCCCTCTTCACCACTGCCCATCGCACTAACCGTCACATTCAGATCTTCAACCTGAAGCACGATCGCTTTCACCTGTTTAAATAACTGCTCGCCCGCTTTGGTTAGTGAAGGCTTTCGAGTCGAACGATCAAAAAGCTCAACATTAAAATCTATTTCAAGATTACTGATGCCTTGGCTCACCGCCGACTGCACCTTCCCCAAATGACGAGCACTGGCAGAAAATGACCCTAATTCAACGGCATACACAAACATTTTCAGTTGTTCAATGTTGTACATTCGGTGTCTCCCAAAACTTACTATCACTATATGTGATGCTAACTATCTTTATATTATCACTTAAGTAGATATTATTTAGCCAAGTCATTAGCCCATCGGCGGCTATTTAATCGTAAAGAGAGTTAGAAAAATGTCACATAAAGAACGCATGTTGCACATGGTGCTATTTGAATTGGTTGCTTTGGTTTTGATGGCAGGGCTTGCAACCTATATTACAGGAAACGGCGCAGGTGAAATGGCAGGCTTAGCGCTCGCAATATCATTGATAGCGATGGCTTGGAACTACGTTTACAACTATGGCTACGACAAAATTTACGGAGCAGACCGAAGCAAAAGAACCAAGACAACACGTGTTCTGCACGGGTTAGGTTTTGAACTTGGCTTGATGACAGTGACTCTACCTGTCTTGATGTGGGTTCTACAACTCGACTTCCTAACCATACTGATCATGGACATCGGCCTAGTTATTTTCTTTGTACTCTACGCTATCGGATTTAACTGGGCGTACGATTCAGTAAGAGACTACTTTGTTACACAAGGCAAAGTTAACGCTTTAAATTAATTCACCGATTCGCTCAAATATCATCACCGAGCGATAAACAAAACGAATTGCCAGATTCAGTATGGATCTGGCATTTTTTGTCATAGCTTAAGTGCATCCTTGTTTGTTAACGCTTTTCCAACATTTGAGACCCCGGATAAGTCCACAAGATCCAAGTTTAATAAACCACCACTCGAGAATCAGCATCACAAATCCAAACATAAACTCCTCGTACCAGTTGTGCATCCGTTTACATACAGGTAGTTTTAGCGACCTCGAAACACATCCATTCGAACAATGACGTTCATGCGAGCGTCTTTTCCGAGCAAAAGTGTTCGGATTAACATTTCAAGTGACTTTAATTAACAATTCCATGCTCAAACGCTCACTTTTTATGTTCGTTTATTTTCGAGTTCGCAAATTTATGCACAATGCACGTGCTAGATAAGCAAAACTAAAAAGGACTCGAACATGACAACAAACAAACACCCTTCTTTATTTGGGCAATGCTTGGCTGAATTTATCGGTACAGGATTACTCATATTCTTCGGCGTTGGCTGTGTGGCTGCACTGGTACTAACCGGTGCGACATTCGGACAATGGGAAATCAGCATCATCTGGGGCTTCGGTGTTGCGATTGCAATTTACTGTACTGCCGGCGTTTCAGGCGCACACATCAACCCAGCCGTAACGATTGCACTGGCCATGTTCCATGGCTTTGATAAAGCAAAAGTGGTGCCTTACATCATTTCGCAACTGCTTGGCGCATTCTGCTCTGCAGCTCTGGTTTACAGCCTGTACAGCAACCTATTTACTGACTACGAAATTGCACACAACTTCGTTCGTAGCAGCCAAGACGCACTATCAACTGCTGGTATCTTCTCGACTTACCCACATGCTTCACTCTCTTTCTTCGGCGCTTTTGCTGTCGAATTCGTGATTACTGCAGTGTTGATGTTTGCCATCTTAGCGTTAGGTGATGAGAACAATGGCGCATCTCGCGGCGCAATGAACCCTCTACTGATCGGTATTCTTATCGCGGTTATCGGTGGTTCTTTAGGTCCACTGACTGGCTTTGCAATGAACCCTGCTCGTGACTTCGGACCAAAACTGTTCGCTTACTTTGCAGGTTGGGATTTCGCATTAAGCGGTGCTCGTGATATTCCTTACTTCATCGTTCCAATTCTTGCTCCAATTGCTGGTGCGTGTTTTGGTGGTTGGTTGTACCCACGTGTTATCGGTGCTTACCTACCAGTAGAAGGCCAAGGCTGCACAATTCCAAACCAATGTGAAACAGAAGAAGAAGCTGAACAAGCTCAAGCTTAATTCCTAAGCGACCCTACATTTACTAAAATATAAATAACAAAAGAAAAAGGACTCTTACCATGACCGAGCAAAAATACATTGTTGCCCTAGACCAAGGAACAACAAGTTCACGCGCCGTAATTCTCGACCATGATGCAAATATCGTCAGTTCTTCTCAGCGAGAGTTTACCCAGATTTATCCTAAAGCTGGCTGGGTTGAGCATGATCCAATGGAAATTTGGGCGACTCAAAGCTCTACATTGGTTGAAGCTTTGGCTAAAGCAGGCATTCGCAGCGATGAGCTAGCCGGCATTGGTATCACCAACCAACGTGAAACTACTATTGTATGGAACAAAGAAACTGGCAAACCGGTTTACAACGCAATCGTATGGCAGTGTCGCCGAACTGCCGACATCTGTGAAGACCTTAAAGCGCGTGGCCTAGAAGACTACGTACGTGACAATACTGGCTTAGTCCTTGACCCGTATTTCTCAGGTACCAAAGTAAAATGGATTCTAGACAACGTTGAAGGCGCTCGCGAAGACGCTGAAGCTGGCAAACTACTGTTCGGTACGGTTGATACTTGGTTGGTTTGGAAGATGACTCAAGGACGTGTTCACGTTACGGATTACACTAACGCGTCACGTACTATGTTGTTCAACATCAACGACCTATGCTGGGATCAGAAGCTACTTGATGAAATGGGCATTCCAGCAATCATGATGCCTGAAGTGAAGCGCTCTTCTGAGGTTTACGGTCAAACGAACCTTGGTGGTAAAGGCGGTACTCGTATTCCAATCGCGGGTATTGCGGGTGACCAACAAGCTGCACTTTACGGTCAAATGTGTGTAGAAGCAGGCCAAGCTAAGAACACTTATGGTACTGGTTGTTTCCTTCTAATGAACACAGGCCAAGAGAAAGTCACATCGAAAAACGGCCTTCTAACCACACTGGCATGTGGCCCTAAAGGCGAACCTGCATACGCACTGGAAGGTGCAGTATTCATGGGCGGCGCATCAATCCAATGGCTACGTGATGAAATGAAACTACTGGCTGGCGCAGAAGACTCTGAGTACTTCGCAACCAAAGTAGATTCTTCAAACGGCGTTTACGTAGTCCCTGCGTTTACTGGTTTAGGCGCACCATACTGGGATGCTTACGCTCGCGGTACGATTGTTGGCCTGACTCGTGGTGTTAACTCTAACCACATCATCCGTGCAACCTTGGAAGGTATTGCTTACCAAACGCGTGACGTACTAGACGCGATGCAAGCGGACTCTGGCATCAAGCTAGCAAACCTACGTGTTGATGGAGGCGCAGTAGCGAACAACTTCCTAATGCAATTCCAATCAGACGTGCTTGATACTGAGGTTCACCGTCCTGAAGTAACTGAAGTAACGGCTCTGGGTGCAGCATACCTTGCTGGTCTAGCAGTTGGTTTCTGGGACAGCATCGATGAGCTTCAAGACAAAGCAGTACTAGACCGTACGTTCTTGCCACACCACGATGAAGAAAAGCGTAACCGCCGTTACAAAGGTTGGAAGCGTGCTATCAAGTGTGCACAAGTTTGGTCTGAACTGCACGATGACGACGAAGAGTAAAATCGAACGTTCGAATAATCACTCTCTTATCGATTGAATTGTTCGTTCCTCAGTAAACGAAACTAAAAAGAGCACTATTTTGTGCTCTTTTTTGCGTTTTGAGCCAATTTTTCATGTTTTGATCAACGTTTTTGCGGTTTGGACATAATTCCTTACTATCATTACTTCTCTCTCCTCATCAATTCGAGCACAATAGCGCGAGTTAATATTTTCGATTGTGACGCGCTAGAGCCCATAGCGTGCAGGGAGTGGTAAGTTAAGTGAAGCAGATACCAAGACACCAGCAGATTGTAGATCTGGTAAAAACACAAGGATATGTGAGTACCGAAGAGCTCGTTGAAAAGTTCGATGTCAGCCCACAAACCATCAGACGAGACCTCAATGAACTTGCCGATAGCAACAAAATTCGTCGCTATCATGGTGGTGCAACCATTCCTTTAAGCTCGGAAAACACCTCGTATAACACGCGTAAAGCGCTTAACTTCAACGAAAAAGACGTGATCGCCGACGAACTGGTTAAGCACATCCCAGATGGTGCAACCCTATTCGTTGATATCGGTACCACGCCAGAATCGGTGGCACGCGCACTCAACAAAAACCACAAACAACTAAGAGTCGTGACTAACAACATCAACGTTGCCAGTATCCTGCTACCAAACCCAGAGATAAAGGTTATCTTGGCAGGTGGCGAAGTGAGAAACCGTGATGGCGGTATCGTGGGTGAAGCAACACTCGATTTCGTGAAGCAGTTCCGCCTCGATTTCGGCATTCTAGGGATCAGCGGCATCGACTTTGATGGCTCACTGCTTGATTTTGACTACCATGAAGTTCGAGTGAAGCAAGCTATCATCGAAAACAGCCGCAGCATCTTCCTGGCAGTCGACCACAGTAAGTTTGGTCGTAACGCGATGGTTAAGCTCGGCAATATCTCTCAGGCCCACATGGTGTTTACTAATAAGCAGCCACCGGAAGAGATTCTCAACATCCTTAAAGATTCGGCAATACCATTAGAAGTGATCGATACCGCTCATCCTATGAGCGAATAACTAAACATAAGAGCTCAGTGACGCCACTTTCTTAAATGAATCACCATTCTTTATAGAAAAGTTAATAAAGTAAAACTTGCTCGCTGTCACTGTCGCTTCTATGCTCGAATTAGTCTTATTTGAACCTCTGCTTTCATAAGCAGAGGTTTTTTTATGCCCAAATCACATAAAACGCGCATAAACGAAAATAATAAATGACCGCAAACGAAAGTTCATATAGGATTCAATTATGTTCTAAAATGCTCGTTCGCTCAGAAAGAGGTCAAAACCATGAGTGCTCAACAAAATAATTCAAACAACAGTACATCTTCCACTTTAGACTTGATCGTGATTGGCGGCGGCATCAATGGTGCAGGCATCGCGGCAGATGCAGCAGGTCGTGGTCTAAACGTTGGCTTATACGAAGCAAATGATTTCGCGTCTGCGACGTCTTCTGCTAGCTCAAAGCTTATCCACGGTGGCCTACGCTACCTTGAACATTACGAATTTCGTTTGGTTTCGGAAGCACTCGCTGAACGTGAAGTCTTGTTAAGAAAAGCGCCTCACGTTGCTCAGCCAATGCGTTTCCGTTTACCTCATCGACCATTTTTACGCCCAGCTTGGATGATTCGCTGTGGCCTATTCCTTTACGATAACTTGGGTAAGCGCACCACTCTTCCTGGAAGTAAGACAGTCAACCTAGCAAAATCAGGGCTACTGAAACCAGAAATGAAGACAGGCTTCGAATACTCAGATTGCTGGGTTGATGATGCTCGTATGGTATTGCTCAACGTGTTGGCGGCGAAAGAAAACAACGCAGAAGTACGTAACTACTGCCGTGTTGAAAAAGCGCACCGCGAAGGTGGTATTTGGCATGTGACGATCCTTGATGTGATGACAAACCAACGCTTTGAACGCAAAGCAAGAGCGCTTGTTAACGCTGCAGGCCCTTGGGTTAAGCAGTTCTTTGATGATGGGTTAGAGCAGGCTTCGCCTCGTAATATTCGTCTGATCAAAGGCTCGCACATTGTTGTGCCACGCATTCACGACGAACCACAAGCGTACATTCTGCAAAACAAAGACAATCGTATTGTGTTCATGATCCCTTACCTAGATAAGTTCTCGATCATCGGCACTACCGACCTTGAATACAAAGGCGACCCACGTAACGTCGCAATTGATGATGTCGAAGTAGATTACTTGATTGATATCGTTAACCAGCACTTTGTTAAACAGCTTGGCCGTGAAGACGTGGTTTGGACATACAGTGGCGTAAGGCCGCTTTGTGATGATGAATCTGACTCGCCACAAGCGATCACTCGTGACTACACATTGGAATTGGACGCAGAGCTAGATCAAGCACCACTGCTATCTATCTTTGGTGGCAAGTTAACGACTTATCGTAAACTCGGTGAAGCGGCACTGAACAAGCTAGAACCTTACCTGAAACACATGGGCGCACCTTGGACAGCTAACGACACGCTACCGGGTGGCAACTTTAGCTGTAGCCGCGAACAGCTTGCAGCAATGATGCACACGAAATACCCTTGGGCATCTGAAGCTCTGCTACTTCGTTACGTGACCCAATTTGGTACTTACACATGGGACCTGCTTGAAGGCGCTACATGTGAGGCAGACCTTGGTATCCAGTTCTCATGCGAAGCACACGGTGTTTACCAAGCTGAGATTGATTACTTGATCAACCAAGAGATGGCAATGACAGACGAAGACATCTTATGGCGCAGAACCAAGCTTGGCTTGTACATGAGCGAATCTGAGCAACAAGCATTGTCTGATTACTTAAAAGAGAAGCTACAACGTAAAGTGGTAAGCTTTTCTCAAGTAAGCTAATCCACCAGCCAACAAGCACAGTTCAACAACCTGATTAATAAACAAGCTTAGCGTCCCCCGCGCTAAGCTTTTTTATTATTTGCCTCCAATTCCTTGCACTTCAGTAGCTGTCACTCGACCAAATCGCCCTATTACCCTCTTCTATTTTCAACAAAAGCTAAATAGTGTTTTATCAAATGGGTTAATTATCAATTTTACGAAAGGTTGCTATTCTTTATCTCAACAAAACAATTCATTCAAAACGCTCACGATGTCAGCGCTTTAATAAGGAATCTATTCCATGCAAAAAGTTATTCTGATCACAGGCTCTACCGATGGTATCGGCTTCGAAACGGCAAAAGTACTTGTTCAACAAGGTCACCACGTTTTATTGCATGGACGTAACCCAAGCAAACTCAAAGACGTAGAGCAGCAACTTGTGGCTATCTCTGCGGAAGCGAAAATTCAAAGTTACGTGGCAGACTTGTCTGTTCTGGCTGATGTGGATGCGTTGGCTGACAAAGTAATTGCTGAGCGCGATAAGATTGATGTACTGATTAACAACGCAGGTGTGTTCAACACTCCGAACCCAATCACTAAAGACGGTTTAGATGTTCGTTTTGTTGTGAATACCATTTCACCATACCATCTGACTAAACGTCTGCTACCTGTACTCGATGCATCTAGCCGAGTGGTGAACCTGTCTTCAGCCGCGCAAGCAGCAGTGAACATCGAAGCGCTAGAAGGTAAGAAACCAATGTCTGATGGTGACGCTTACGCACAAAGCAAGCTTGCGATCACTATGTGGACTCGTGAGATGGCAAAAGAGTTAGGCTCTACGGGGCCAATGGTGGTTGCTGTCAACCCAGCTTCGTTACTAGGCAGCAAGATGGTGAAAGACGCTTATGGCATTGCAGGCGGCGACCTAAGCATCGGTTCTGATATTCTGGTTCGCGCATCATTGTCTGATGAGTTCGCACAAGCAGGCGGTCAATACTTTGATAACGACAACAACACGTTTGCTAACCCGCACCCAGATGCGATTTACGGCGATAAGTCACAACAAGTTGTCGCTAAAATTGAAGAGATCATCAAAGCAACGCTTTCTTAATGACAGCTATGCTCAAGTGATTTTCTGATTCCAAGAAAAAGCCCTACGTGACTAACGCATAACTTAGTCACGTAGGGCTTTTTCGTTAAATCTATCTGATTCTACTTTTGTTCCCAATACGGTGGATTACCATAATATTCAGAGAAGTAGTCAATGAAGGCTCTCACCTTTGGTGCAAGTAACCTTGTGCTTGGGTACACAGCCCAAATTGCAGGCTCTGATGTTAATGGGTAATCTTCTAATATTTGAACCAGCTGACCGCTTTTCAGTTGTTCATAGGCACACCAATTCGATGTCACCGTGATCCCCATACCACCTGAGGCTGCGTCACGCAGTGCTTCCCCGTTATCTGCCCTGAACGACCCAGATGCCTTAATCGTCTTAGGCCCGCTTTCAGTATTGAAGGTCCAGTTTTCTAAACCAATTAAGCTAATACATTGATGATCGTTAAGATCTCGAGGTTTGGCTGGCTTACCATATTTGATTAAGTAATCAGGCGATGCACACACAATACGCTTGTCTGTCGCAAGTTTTCGGGCAATCAGTGTCGAGTCTTTCAGCTCCGAGATACGAATCGCGATATCAAAGCCACCCTCAACAACATCCACCATCGAATCTGATAGCCTGAGATCGACTTTTAACCCAGAGTAGCGCTCTAAGAATCCAGGTAAGGCAGGAACAAGATGCAAACGTCCAAAAGACGCAGATGCGGTAACTCGCAACGTTCCGGTTGGAGAATCACAACCCACACCGACCGCCGATTTGGCAGCATCCACGCTCGATAACACTTCTTCAGCATGAGGTAAGAATGCTTCCCCCTCTTCGGTTAAAGAGACCTTACGAGTGGTTCGGTGGACCAAGCGAACGCCTAAATTGTCTTCCAGTTTACTGATGTGCGAGCTTGCAACAGCAGGAGACAAACCAAGCTCTTGCCCAGCCATGCTGATGTTATGTGTGGAAGCTAAACGAACAAACAATTTGAGGTGTTCAATATTCATGAGATTACCAATAAAATCTTAAAAATCGCGTGCCAGTAACCCTCATTATGCGTCATTCACATAATAATACAACGTATTAACTCAGTTGAATTGTGAAGAAGTGATTGAGCCAAAACGAAAAAAAACTCCCGAAGGAGTTTTTTTGTCTAAGTCTGCAATTCGCCATTTAGCTAGTCAGCAAAATTACCAACTCACTAGCCAGTTAAACGTGCATGCAGTGCATCTTTCAGTACAGAACGATCATGTTTCAGTTGGTGCATCGAGCCGTCATCAATGGGTGAATCTTTCAGCTCAAGCTTACGAATCTCTTTATCAAGGTTGTCGTACGTCTTCATGTCTGCTGCAAAGCCATCGTCAGTTTTAACAAGCTCAGCAATTTTATCTTTCATTTCAGGAAATTCGTGAACAAGAGAATGATTTTCACCTAGCATAGAAACCTCTTAAGTTGAGTAAAGTGATTGGTATTACGCATTCATTATTAACCTTAGCAAGGGAGTCAAATAACAAATGAGATCCAGTACACAGCATAGAATATAGACAATTCAGATTCACAAATTTACAACATAAATCGGCAGGGATGCGTTGTTTTACATAGAAGAAAGCCTCACGTAATCGCAAGGCTTTGTAGAAGTGAGTTCTTTATAAGAACAGTGACAGAAATGATAATAACAGCAGCTAAAAAGTATTTTCAAAAAAGGATTAGCTGCTACAACCACCAGAATGAACTCGATTCATTTGATCATGTGAAGACGTGTCAGAGCCTGTCGATTGGCATCCTGCCACGAACAATAGCGTTACAGATAAGATAAGCCATTTCATAATAAATCCTCTTTCGGTCATGACTAAAGCATAGTGCTTAAAAGCGCGGATACCTCAATCATTAACTAAAACCTTACCTACCGATAAGGCCTTGGTTAATGAACAAAGCATCGCTTCTTTAACTAACGACCTGCTTTTGTACAAAAAACTTTCACTTCAACGAATGAAAATCGTACAAGAGCGAAAATAGGACAGCTATGGAACTAAGAATAAGAACTAGAAGTTAGTCACTCGTCGCCAAACGTACAGCCGCTTCTGCATGAATGGCTGTGGTATCAAACAAGGGAACATCAGTGTGTTGCTGCTGAATCAGGAGGGCGATTTCAGTACAGCCCAGAATAACGGCTTCTGCACCTTGTTGGCCTAGCTTCTCAATGATTTGACGGTATACATCTCGAGATTCTTCTTTTACTTGGCCTCGACACAGCTCTTGATAAATGATGTTGTGGACTTTCTCTCGGTCACTCTCATCAGGAATCACCACATCGATACCGAATTTGTTAGTCAGGCGGCCTTTATAGAAATCTTGTTCCATCGTGAAAGCCGTGCCGAGTAATCCGACTTTCTTCACTCCTTGTTCCAGCAGTTTCTGCGCTGTGGTATCAGCGATGTGCAAGATAGGAATAGTGATCTTCTCTTCGATCTCAGGAACGACCTTATGCATGGTATTGGTACAGATCAGGATGAAGTCCGCTCCGGCTTTCTCTACCGATAAAGCCGCGTCCGATAAGATATCCGCCGTCTCAGCCCAGCGACCTTGATGTTGAAGCTTTTCTATCTCATCGAAGTTCACGCTGTACATACAAACCTTTGCAGAATTGAGCCCGCCGAGTGTGGCTTTAACGCCCTCGTTGATGGATTTGTAGTAGCTCACTGTCGACTCCCAACTCATACCGCCGAGCAAACCGATCGTTTTCATTTTTTATTCCTTTAATTTCTGACTATCCCGATTAAAGCGTCATGCGTTAAAAATTTATAGTACGATCTTGCTGAAAATGAGACGAAGTCTTCGCTATTTAGCAAAAGGCTCGAATGAACCATCCGAGCCTTTGCTGTTTTGTCCGAATGTTTGTGTGGGTTAATACACCTCACACCAATCGGATTTCATGTCGATTAACGTCCAATCATCTCTGGAGTTCGCTTCGTCGAGTGCTTTATCAAGCTTACCCACATGGGACTCACGATCATACTTCCACTCGCGCTCGGCATCGGTGTGATGAACAATCATCGCCATTGAGTTTGGTTGACTGGTTGCCCACTGCATCATCGCTTGATCGCCGTCTGAGTTACCTACTGCTAGAATCGGCTTCTTACCGATAATATGCTGAATATTGCTGACCTTTCCGGCTTTGTCATCAATGGTCAAAATGGACGAACCTTTGGTAACGGTCGGATTACCGTCGTTGTAGCTGTAGTTGTATTTAAGTGCGCTACCGATGATCTGTTCTAACGGGATATTGTAAGCATCAGGAGCCCACGCCCTCATGAAATCAACGCCTCCGCCCGACACAATATAAGTCTTAAAGTCATGCTCTTGCAGGTAAGTCAGCATCTCTTTCATTGGCTGATAAGTAAGGTCTGTGTAGGCTTTGTTGAAGCGTTTATCTTTTGTTACCGTCAGCCATTGCTCAACGTCTTGCTGGTATTGCTCAACAGTCATACCAGAATGTGTCGCCATGATGATTTTCAATAGCCCTTCTTCACCGCTGCCCAGAACGCTCTCAATATCATCTTCGAGTACAAACTTAAACGGTGCTTCGGTTTTCCATTCAGGGTGATCAGGCGCCATCTCTTTTACACGATCTAGTGCAAAGGCTAATTGGAAGTAATAAGGCTTTTCCGACCAAAGCGTACCGTCGTTATCGAACACGGCAATGCGATCTTCAATTGCCACGAACGTATCAGACTCAGCTTTAGTGGCTTGCCCAACAAAGTCGACGATAGCGGATTTGCTCTCGCTGTCCTTCCAAGAAGGCAGCAAGTTGGGATCACAATCTTTAGCAAAAGATGAGAAAGAGAGACTGGATAAGATCGCGACAGATAAGAGGGTTATTTTCTTCATAGCAACTACCATGTTGTTGAATTAATTGTAGGGTTTAATTCAATTCATCCTAGTTGGTCTACTCTGATTTGCCACTTATGAACACTATAACCAATGCTCATGTTGGTATTAGATTAGTACCACAGCTAAGCTGGCTGAGGGTGCTCTGCGATGTATTTATCGAGAACTTAAAAGGAGACAAACAAAAAAGCAGAACTTCAATTCCTCAAAGTTCTGCTTTAACAATCCATGACTGCTTACGCTCTGCGCTTTTTGAAAGCGTGCCAACCAGCGCTGAAAATTGTTTTTAACACCACACCGAGTGCGCTTAGTTTTGGGTCGGCGTTCTTGCCAGAGGCAATGCGCCACATCTGATGTTCATACCAAACCAGCCCGACCATCGCCACCTTGTCTAATGCAGGTTTTCCTGTGGTTGGCACCGTTAGCGGCATGCCGTAACTAGGGTTTTCAATTAACTTGTTAGGGAAATCAGGATCAACCGCCATTGTGCGCGCAATGCCAATAAAATCGGTCGCCGAGGTGTTTAATGCGTCATTCATTGCTTGCGCGGTTCGAAAACCACCCGTGACCACCAGCGGCGTGCTCACAAGCTTTCTCGCCTTAACCATGTAATCCATAAAATACGCTTCACGTTTTACCGTGCTGGTCTTCAATGGCTCGGCTTTGTTCTTTGAACCCATCATCGATGGGCTTTCATAGGTGCCGCCGGAGATCTCAATCAGGTCGATACCGTTATCACTCAGTGTTTGCACAACCTGCATCGACTCTTCTTCAGTGAAGCCACCTTTCATGAAGTCAGCACTGTTGAGCTTAATTCCGACCGGGAAATCTTCACCGACCTCTTTTCGAATCGCGCGATAAACCTCAAGCACAAAACGAAGTCTGTTTTCGAGTGATCCACCCCATTTGTCTTGGCGTTGATTGTGTCTTGAAGACAAAAACTGACTCACGAGATAGCCATGAGCACCGTGGATCTGCACACCGGTAAAACCCGCTTGTTTTGAAAGCTTTGCACTCAGCGCGAATTTATCAATGATTGCGATGATTTCCGTCTCAGTCAGAGCTCGTGGCGTATTAAAGCCTTTTTCTAATCCACGCTCTAAAGAGATAGCCGAAGGCGCAACCGGGCTATCACATAAGAATTTAGGGATTTGCTTTCCTGGGTGGTTCAATTGCATCCATATCTGCGAACCATTTTGTGTTCCAGCCTTCGCCCACTCACGAAATACGCTTAAGTCACTTTGCTCATCCAACACAACGTTTTTAGGTTCACCAAGCGCACCTCTATCGACCATCACGTTGCCCGTCATGGATAGGCCAATTCCTCCTTGAGCCCAACGCTGGTAAAGCGTGACTAAACCTTGCTTAGGGTTATGATGTTTATCACCTAGCTGTTCACTCATTGCCGATTTGAACAGGCGATTTTTGATCACTTGGCCATTAGGAAGAGAAAAAGGGTCGTTGAGGCAGATCGGATTCATGCGCGTGGTTACTTTCTTTGGTTTATATATTGAGTCCAGTATGCCCTATTTTATCCGACAGTTTTTATCATTTAGTGCCTATTTCGAAGCAAGTTTCGCTCAATAATAAAATGCCAGCGGCATAGCAGCTGGCATTAATCGATTATAAATAGAATCTCAAAAACTGGGCTGACGCTGCTGAAATATGTCAACCAGAAAGGCTCGAACACCCTTTACGCTCATGGTAATTGTCGTTATTGTGATTCTCTACGCCATCATCACAAGGACTGTCTGAGAGTTATGAACAGCACGATTGAAACTATTCTGGGGCACCGCTCCATTCGTCAATATACAAATCAACCGATTGAAAAAGCACAACTTGATGTGATTATTCAGGCTGGTCTCGCGGCTTCATCATCGAGCTTACTGCAGGCTGTTTCTATCGTGAGAGTGACAGACAAAGAGAAGCGCAAACTGTTAGCTGAATACGCAGGTAACCAAGCTTACGTTGAGAATGCGGCTGAGTTTTTAGTGTTCTGTATCGACTATCAACGCCACGCTCAAATCAACCCTGAAGTGAAAACCGACTTTACTGAACTGACCCTGATTGGCGCGGTAGATTCTGGCATCATGGCGCAAAACTGCATGCTGGCGGCTGAATCTCTAGGTTTGGGTGGCGTGTACATTGGCGGGCTGCGTAACAGCGCACAACAAGTCGATGAACTGTTAGAACTACCACAACATACCGCCGTGTTGTTCGGGATGTGCTTAGGTCACCCGGCACAGCAACCAGAGGTTAAGCCTCGCCTTCCTGCTCATGTGGTGATGCACGAAAACCAATACCAACCGCTGAGCCTAGATGACATTGCCAGCTACGATGATTCGGTGCAAAGCTACTACGCAAGCCGTTCAAGCAACCAAAAGCAGAGCAGTTGGTCACAGCAGATCACTCAAAAGCTGTCTGGCGAATCTCGCCCACATATTCTGCCGTATTTGAACAGTAAGCAACTGACTAAAAGATAACGTTCAAGACGCTGCTTAGATAAATAAGCTACCTTTCCATCGCCACAAACAAAAATGTCAGCGTATTATACGCTGACATTTTTATTTATCCGGAGGCGGCTAGCTTACAGATATTTCTCAATCGGTAACAACTGTAGGAAGCCTGACTGCATTCGTTCCCATTGACCAGTGTCAGGTTCGCTGTCCCAACGTTGATCGCCTGAATACCAATACACATCACCGTCTTCCAATTCCAAGCGCCAGCTATTGTCGTCACTCATTGCTTGCTCAATAGTTTTTGCTAACGTTTCAGCAACCTCTTTATTCTCGATGATCAAAACCGATTCAGTATTGAGGTAGGTAGAACGCAAGTTGAAGTTAAATGAACCGATGCTCGCGATGCTGCGGTCGAATACGACTGATTTTGCGTGCAAGCCATAGGCCGTCTCAGGCGCACATTTAGACGCGTCTTGAGTCGATGCTTCACACAGCTTAGATTCTGGTTTTAGCTCAAACAGATCGATGCCATGCTCCAACATATCGTAACGTCTGCCCGCATAAGCAGAATGATTAGTCACCAGATCATTAGAGGCCATAGAGTTAGTTAGCGCTTTTATCTCAACGCCCTTATTGTTCAACACTTGCCACTCTTCAAGCTGACCATCATCGAATACAAGGTAAGCCGATTCCAATAAGATCTCTTGTTTCGATTCACTCGCTAACTTACCTAGAAGAATCGCGGTCGCTTTCGGTTCATCGGTATTGTCTGAATCATCAGGAACAGGCTGATCGTAAACAAAACGCGCATTCACCCATGCCATCTCACCAATCACCTCTTTCAGCAAACTATCAGCAGCCTTACGATCTAGTGGCAATTCCGGGTAATTTTGATAATGCGGAACGACAATATTATCTATCTTCGAGAGTTCAGGTTGCTCGTCATCACCCAGCATATCGACAGGGTAAGACCAACGGCTGTTCCAGTATTCAACAAAACTGGTTTGGATGGTGTTAACTACCGAGCCCATGACTAATACATCGCGGTCTCGGAAATTGATTTCATCAGAAAGGTCGAAGTATTCATCACCAATATTACGTCCACCCACCACAGACAAAGTACCATCGACGGTAAACGACTTATTGTGCATACGGCGATTTAAACGAGAAAAGTCGCCGACAAAGCTCAGCCATTTACTGAAACCGCGGCGTGTTGGTGTTGGGTTGAAGATACGAATCTCGACGTTCGGGTGTGCATCCAGTGCCGACAACAACCCTTCACGTTCGTTGAGGTTGATATCATCCAGCATTACGCGAACCTTCACACCGCGCTCGGCCGCTGCTAATAAACGGCTAGCGAGATAGCTGCCCGATTCGTCAGAGTTCCAGATGTAATATTGAATGTCGATGGTGTGCTCGGCACTTTCGACCAGCGCTAATCGCTGTGCCAAGGCATCCCAACCAGACTCTTGCAGACGAACCGCAGTGGTGCCTTGCTCTAAAGCTTCAGGCTGAAATTCATTGGTTAGAACCGATAAAGAACTAGGTGCAGGAGAGGTTGGCGGTTCTGTTGGATGATCGATGCCTTCAGGAAGTGAAGAACACCCACCTAAAACGGCGATTAAGATTAACGTTAAACTGATGCGTTGGAGCACAGGCATGTATCTGACTTCCTTTTCACGATGGCGTCTTTAGAAACTTTCCGTACAGCTTTTCAATGAACAAGCTATTCCGATCTATTCATTGATTATTACTGCTAAAGCCTGAAATTTATAGGTAATTATCCAGTATAAATTTAAAGGTCGGTAAATTGGCCCACAAATCACTTAAGTTGGGTGAGTACCAAACAGTATAAACTCAGCGGCTTTTCTACCATTTCGATGTTGAGTCTGTTCGGTCTGGGTGATGCTTCACCATTGTTTGGAGATCTAGTTTCACCGCTTGATTTCACACTAACAGGCGTGTCGACTTACTTATATGAGATTGTGCAAACGCATTACTTACGTAAACGCTAAAGCTGTTGTTGATCTAAGGGCATGTAAGGATCAACACCGAAAACATTGTTCACGCTGCATAACCTTTATCGTCTCTACACAAGCCTTCCTTATAGTAGTACCCTTTATCGTATTTCATTCTTAATGGTATTTATGTCTTATGAAGCTTTTGGTCGATCGCACTGGTGAACAGTTTTTAGAAATTCTGCAAGAATCGGGAGACACGCTGACGGTTCAATTCATTACCAATGAAGGCAATTGAAAGGGCAAGCCGTTCCAAGATCACTTGAGTGGATTGTTCCTCACAGGGTGGAAGCCGCGCACTACTTCAACCGCCATCGGATTAGAACGCTTTAAGCAAGGCAAGCTTGAAGATCCCAAAGTGAGTTTCGCATTGCACCAGCTCTATCCACTGGGTCGAGACGTAAAGTTACCTTCTGGTGATATCGCAACTATCGCGAGTTACGCCAATACCCATGCCCATGGCTACTATATGTTTGTGCGCCTCAACGATGAGTTGACCCGACTCAAGATTACACCCGATTGGGAACTGCAACCTTCCGCTCAAAGATTGGCTCTGCCTTATTACCCAGCCCCAAGAACTAAAGAAGAGCTCGACAACATTGACGATTTTGATGCGTGGGCTGGCGGTTTCTAAACACTCTTTACCTACGCCAAATAGCACATAACCCCCAGGTTATTATCAATTATTTTTTGATAATAATTCAAATGTAGCACTGTTTATCGTTTCAAATATTCCTACTATTATTTATCCATCGACACAGACGAGAGCTCAATAAACATAGACCCGCTCTTGAGCTAATAAGCCCTGTGACAAAGAACAACACCATTTCGGTGAATCAAATAATATAGGTAACGAACATGACTCAACTGACTATCATCGCAAACATCGTCGCTAACGAAGACAAAATTGAATTGGTTAAAGTAGAGCTGCTAAAGCTGATTGATATTACTCGCGCTGAAGAAGGCTGCATCAACTACGACCTTCACCAAGACAATGAAAACCCAGCACATTTCACTTTCTACGAAAACTGGACGTCGCGTGAACTTTGGCAAACACACATGGGTAATACCCACCTTGCTGAATACATGGCAGCAACCGAAGGTAGTGTTACGTCATTTACACTTAACGAGATGACTAAGATCGCTTAAGTACAGTTTCAGTAGTCTGTTACTAGAAAGCACACTGACAAGCTATCGAGTTCGATTTGAAAGCCCCGCTGCACGTCAGCGGGGCTTTTTTCATTTATGCGGATATCGTCAACTGCCTTAGTTAGAGCTTCAAACGGGGCTGAATAAAATCGATAAACGCCGAGATACGTTTAGAGACCGATGACGACTTGTAGTAAACCGCATTCACTCGCTCTCGGTCTGTGTTGGCAAGTTTGTCTTGTTCTAGAATAGGGATTAGGCGACCTGCTGCCATATCTTCCTGCACCATAAACCCCGATAAACAAGCTATCCCATTTCCAGCTAATACCAGTTGACGCACCGTTTCACCATTACTGGCTGTCACAGTAGGCGCGACATAACTTTGGTTTGGCAAAGGCCAATGGTTAAGCACTTTGTTACCCGAAAATCCCACAATTTGATGCGAACTCAAATCTTCAGGTTCGGTGGGTAGCCCACGCTTAGCGAGATAATCAGGTGACGCCACAATATGGAGTAAACTTTTTCCTAACGGGCGAGCGTGCAATGTTGAATCGGACAACTTACCGATTCGAATCGCAACATCGGTTCTCTTTTCGAGAAGATCAACGAAGCCTTCGTTGGAAGTGAGTTCCAACTCAATGTCTGGGTAAGCCTCTTTGAATGACTGCACCAACGGCACTAGCTGATGGAATACGAATGGACTGGCGGCATCGACTCTTAAACGACCTTTTGGCAACTCACCGCGCGACACGATTTCTTCTTCCGCGCTCTGAATCATCTGTAATCCCACCCTGACTGAATCGACAAACTGCCGTCCTTCCTCCGTCAATTCCACGCGTCTCGTTGTTCGGTTGAATATTGAGACGCCGAGTTGTAACTCAACCTTACTCACCGAGCGAGACACCTTGGCGACCTGCACATCCAGCGCCTCTGCCGCCGCAGAAAAACCACCAGCATCGACAACGGTGAGTACCATTTCTAAATCATCTGAACGGGTTAACATGAGGCTCCTTCGCTATCTTCATTTTGTTTAATGTCATCTCGCTTGTGCTCATCACAGCTCAAATCACGGTGTCTTTTCGATCTCATCAGCTTAATCCAATGATCGGCTAACCCTCCAATTATTGCAAATATCACAAAGGTTATTTGTTAATGATGGCATTTTTCACAAATATATTTTGCTAGATAATCCTCGCCATCAAACGAAGCGCTCCTATTGCAGTCACAAGCTGCCCCATTTTATCGCGCTCGGTACTTAACAAAGAACAGTAAGAGAGATGATTATGCCACTAGCATTACTTGCATTGACGCTCAGCGCCTTTGCCATCGGAACCACAGAATTTGTCATCGTAGGCTTGATTCCTACCATGGCGAGCGACTTGAATGTATCTCTGCCATCAGCAGGCCTATTAGTCAGTTTATACGCGCTTGGCGTTGCTATTGGCGCACCAGTCTTAACGGCATTAACCGGCAAATGGAATCGTAAAGCGGTGTTGCTGACCGTGATGGCATTGTTTGTCATTGGTAACTTATTGGCGTGGCAAGCTCCAGGCTATAACACGCTGATCGCCGCACGAATTTTGACTGGCCTTGCCCATGGTGTGTTCTTCTCGATTGGATCGACCATCGCGACAGGTTTGGTTTCAAAAGATAAAGCAGCCAGTGCCATTGCGATCATGTTTACAGGTTTAACGGTTGCATTGGTAACCGGCGTACCACTGGGCACTTATATCGGCCAAACCTTTGGCTGGCAAGCGACCTTCTTGATCGTTGCTCTGCTTGGTCTTATTGCTCTTATCGGCAGCGCTATCTTGGTTCCAAGCAACCTTAAGCAACCACCAGCGGCGAAGATTTCAGCACAACTAAAGGTTCTAACTCAACCACGCTTACTGTTGGTTTACGCTATCACAGCACTAGGTTATGGCGGCACATTCACAGCGTTTACCTTCCTTGCTCCAATACTGGAAAATGTATCAGGATTTGATTCGAGCTCAATCAGCTTAATCATGTTGGTTTACGGTGTGTCAGTGGCGGTCGGTAACATCTGGGGCGGAAAAATGGCCGACAAGATGGGCCCAATTAAAGCACTGACCGTTATCTTCTCTGGTTTAGCCGCAGTACTGGTGGTATTCAACTTTACCGCAGTAAACCCTTACGCAGCTGTTGCTACCATTTTGGTTTGGGGTGCATTCGCATTCGGTAACGTTCCAGGACTACAAGTGTATGTTGTGAAACTGGCTGAGAAATACACACCAGACGCCGTCGATGTCGCTTCTGGATTGAACATTGCAGCCTTCAACGTCGGTATTGCATTAGGCTCATGGGGCGGTGGTTTGATTGTCGCGAAATCTGGATTAATGAACACCCCTTGGGTAGGTGCTGTGATCGTTTTGATCGCTCTTGTTCTGACTCGATTCAGTGGTGCGTTAGATAAGAAGCAAGCACAACAAGCTGTTCCATCTAGCATCTAGCATCTAG
>NZ_JBFRTN010000066.1:0-26743 GCF_041474095.1 Vibrio sp. 10N.222.54.A3 | reverse complement strand
TAGCATCTAGCATCTAGCAAGAATAGAAAAAACAAAGCCCGAACCTAGGTTCGGGCTTTATCAATTCAATCTGATTATTACTCGTTATCGATCGCTTTCAGCACTTTACATGGATTACCGACTGCAACCACATTGGCTGGGATGTCTTTGGTTACGACACTGCCCGCGCCAATCACGCTGTTTTCGCCAATGGTGACACCGGGGCAGATAATTACACCACCGCCAAGCCAAACATTGTTGCCAACATTAATCGGTGTACCAAACTCAACGCCTTCTTCTACACGGCCTTTCACATCGAGTGGGTGACCTGCAGTCAGGATTTGAACGTTCGGACCAAGCAGCACATTATCGCCAATAGTCACTTCAGCCACATCCAAAATCACGCAGTTAAAGTTAGCGTAGAAGTTCTTGCCTAGCTTAATGTTCGAGCCGTAGTCACAACGAAATGGAGGTTCTAAATGTGTATTTTCACAGTCCGGAATGAGCTCTTGCGTTGCTGCTTCCCATTCAGATGTGCCAGGAATACTGTTATTGAGTTTTTGAAGCACCTTACGACATTCGATACGAGCTGCATAAAGCTCTTTATCCCAAGCCTGATAAGGTTCACCTGCTAGCATTTTTTGTTTTTCTGTTTTCACGTTACTTACCTGTTCTCACATCAATTAGCTATTTTCATATTACTTATCTAGCTTCACATTACTTAACTAATGGTGGTCAATTCATCGACCAAAAACGCAATATCGCACATCTAAATAACAGTGAATAAGGAGTGTTTGAGCTTGGTTTAAGAGATGCGCAGCTCGTCACTTTTTGTAGGTAAAATATGAAATTCGAACAGTGCTAATTTAGCTTCGCTATCGAATCACGTAACACCAAACTACCAGTGGTATTGATGGTGGTCGCTTGCTCTGTTTCACCGACAATTTGCAGGATCGCCTTTTGCGTCATTTGCTCTAATGGCACACTCACAGACGTTAAGCTTGGCGTTAAAAACGCCCCCACTTTGCTGTTATCAAAGCCGACGATCGAAACATCTTGAGGCAATGAGTACCCAAGTTCGGTTAACGCCTTAATCGCACCAATCGCCATATCATCGTTTTCAGACAAGATAGCAGTGAATGTGGTTCTGCTTTTTGCCAAAGCCTGAGCCGCGTGATAACCGCTCTCCATCGTCCAATCACCTTGAACAACGTTGGACTCATCCAACGCAACACCATGTTTAGTTAACACATCTTGATAGGCTTGGTAACGCAGCTCATCGGTCGAAGAACCGGCTTTACCACGAATCACTGCAATATCGGTATGACCCTGCTCGATGATGTGTTCAACCATCAAACAAGCGCTCTGATAATGGTCGGTGGTAATAGCATGATTGGGCTTCGACGGCATTTCTCGGTTGAGTACCAGAATCGGAGTGTCAGTGCTTTCGATGATCTGAGCTATCTCACTTTCGGTTAAACATTGCGGATAGATGATGATGCCCGCGCACTTCATATCCAGCAGGAAATTGATCGCCTTTCTTTCGTCTTCAGCGCTGTGTTTGCCATCGGTGATCACCAATTGGTGATTCGACTTTTCGCTATAAGAAGCCGCGTGATACATCAAGGAAGAGAAGTAAGGGCCATTGAACAACTCATTGGTAATTACAAAGCCGATGAAATTGGTCTTCTTGGTCGCCAATTGCTGAGCCAACAAGTTCGGTCGATAACCTGTTTCTTGAATCGCATCAAATACCTTTTTCACCACATCTGGGCGCACGATGTTCTTGCCATTTAAGACACGAGAAACGGTCGATTTAGATACGCCTGCGCGGTTTGCGACATCAAGCATGGTTACCATTCGCTTCTTTTCCTTTATAAAAAATTAGCCGACATAGGCCGACTAATTCATTGCAAAATGACAGCTCACAGTTCACATAACTGCGCTGGGGAATGCATTCTAAATAGTGGCACCGTTAGATGCAATCACACCTTTATACCACTCGAAAGACTTCTTGCGCTTGCGTTCTAGTGAGCCAGATTGATCGTTGTGCTTATCTACGTAAATGAATCCGTAGCGTTTTTTCATCTCGCCCGTGGTGAACGAAACTAAGTCGATACAGCCCCAAGGGGTGTAACCCATCAAATCAACACCATCAATCGCAACGGCTTTTTTCATCTCTTTGATGTGGTCGCCAAGGTAAGCGATACGGTAGTCGTCATTAATGCTGCCATCTTCTTCAATGGTATCAACAGCGCCAAAACCGTTCTCAACGATGAACAATGGCACTTCATAACGTTCATACAGAGACGCTAAACAGAAACGCAAACCCGTCGGATCAATTGGCCAGCCCCAATCGCTAGACTGGATGAACGGATTATCGACCGAATTTTCATGACCGCCGTCCATCGCTTCTTCTGTAGATTGGTGAGAAGAAGAATCCAAGGTATTCGACATGTAGTAGCTAAAGCCTAAGTAATCAGCCTTACCTTCTTTTAGGATCTGCTCATCTTCGGGCTGCATCTCAATGTTGAAGCCTTTGATTGCCCAGTCACGCGTAGCGTAATTTGGGTAATGACCGCGAACCATCACATCTGAGAAGAAGTAACGGTCACGCATCGCTTGTTGTGCCACCATAATGTCTTCCGGTTTAGAAGAACGAGGATAGAAAGGCACCATCGCACACATTGCGCCGATTTGAAGATCTGGATTGATCTCGTTACCTTTCTTAACCACCAAAGCACTTGCAACAAACTGATGGTGAACCGCTTGATACATCGCCTCTTGCGGCTTTTCGCATTGTGGAAACTTCACGCCTGAGCATAACCAACCGAAAATATCTGCCGAGGTGTTCATCTGGTTGTTGATCTCGTTAAACGTCATCCAGTATTTCACTTTGTGTTGGTATCGTTCCATCACTGCAGTTGAATACTTAACGAAGAAGTCGATCACTTTGCGGTTCATCCAGCCGCCATATTCCTTAGCTAGATGGTAAGGCATTTCAAAGTGGCTCAGTGTTACCACAGGCTGAATGTCGTATTTCAACAGCTCGTCAAACAGATCATCGTAAAACGCTAAACCCGCTTCACACGGTTCAGCTTCATCGCCATTTGGGAAGATACGCGTCCACGCGATACTGGTACGGAAACACTTAAAGCCCATCTCAGCGAATAACTTAATGTCTTCTTTGTAGCGATGGTAGAAATCCACTGCGACTTGGTTAGGATAGTTTTCGCCATCAATCACGCCATCGGTGATTCGACGTTGTACACCATGAGCGCCCGCTGTTAATACATCAACAACACTGACACCTTTACTATTCGCATCCCAGCCGCCTTCTAGTTGATGTGCAGCAACCGCACCACCCCATAAAAAATCGTTCGGAAATTCGTTGTTCATACCATTACTCGCTACAAGTTATTCGTGAAAAAGATCAGGATTAGAGAGCTCATTGCAACTCTGAAACCGATTTCAATAAAAGAAAAGATACAAGTTGAAACCGATTTCAGCAATAGTTAAAAGATCTTTTTTGATCGATCTAAAGACTAATCAACAGTCAGCATTACGATCAATGCTGTTCAAAATACTGATCATGCAGTGATTTGCCGGATAGGTCTTGAGTTCCCGGGTAGAACTGGACGAGTGTCTGATCGGCTAAAGTGAGGTGAATCCAACCCTCTTTGACTTTCAACCAGTTGGTGCCGTTGGTCTCATAGACGGCAGGAAACTTGCCCCAGCCAGACTCTGATACCTGCAGCTCTTGAAATAGGTTAATCGGGGCTAGCTTATTGCTGTCGAAGTTTGCGTCGGCATAGACAGATAAAGGCTCGATGGCATCGTTTGGCTTAAACGTATAACAGCTCACAGAGGCTGAAGTGCGATCAAACCACTGGTAAGGTTGTGCACCGATTAAATCGTAGACCGTGCAATCATTGAATTGAATCGCCCACTCTTGGTGAGCTTTAAAACCGAGGTAACCTATGGGTTGTGATGGTTCAGGCTTTGAGTCCGCCTCCTGCTCATACACCGGTTCTGAGGTAGCACATCCCATAAGCCCAAGACTAAAAAGGAAAGTCACAGCAAGCTTCATCATTGTCATACCTCAGTTCCGTTAGTAGATGAGTAACTCAATTAAGTCTCTACATTAAACGGTAAGTTCCAAACGATTACCATCCGGATCGAGTACACAGCTCTCATAATAGCCATCGCCTGTTCTTCTTGGGCCATCTAAGCGCTCATAGCCGTCTTCGACCAAGTGTTGAGTCAGTTGATCGACCGCCTGTTCCGAACCTAATGATATCGCCATGTGAATGAAGCCTGTGAACTGGTCATAGATGTCGTCTTTCGATTCAGGGACAGAGTCCATTTCCATAATCTCTAAACGACTTCCCGTATCAAACGAGAGGAAGTATGAAGAAAACCCTTTAGTTGGGTTGTGATATTTTGAGTTCAATGTCGCGCCGAAATAATCTTCATAAAATCGCTTCAGTACTTCGAGTTGTTTGGTCCAAATTGCGATGTGTTCAATCTTCATTTTGTTTGCCTAAGTTTGATGTCTAACGCTAGATTACTCATCAAATAAGGATCAATAAACAGAACGAAATTCATCGAAGCTGTTCCTATTTAAGGACTCAAACTTATGTCCATAACTGCACAGTATTGGCATCTATGTTTGTGTAATAGTTATCTTTCCTCCATAGTCGGGTTTTACACATTCTGAGATATAAGCCGTGAACTTTCTAAAATTAATAACTCTCGCTGCGATATGGGGCGGTTCGTTTCTGTTCATGAGAATTGCCGCTAATCCACTGGGCCCAGCGGTGTTGATTGAAGCGCGAGTGCTGTTTGCTGCTATCACTCTATTATTGGTCGCTATCTACTTAAGAAAGAAATTGTCGTTCAATTCACATGCTAAACACTTCTTTATTCTTGGATTGTTCAATACTGCGGTTCCCTTTTTACTTTTCGCTTATGCCGCACAGACACTGAACGCCTCGACACTCGCTATCTTGAACTCGACTGCGCCAATTTGGGCGGCAATCATAGGTGCGATATGGACCAAAACTACACTCGAGGCGCGTGTTCTATTAGGGCTTGGGATTGGGGTAACGGGGGTTGGCGTGTTGGTCGGTTGGGATGCGATGAACATTGGCCGTGAGGCTGTACTTCCTATTTTTGCGGCGGTGATGGCAGCCTTTAGCTACGGAATCGCGTCAAACTATACCAAACAAGCACCTAAAGTTGAGGCATTCAACAATGCTCATGGCAGCATGTGGGCTGCGGTATTGCTGGTTTTGCCGTTTGTATTCTTTATTCCGATGAGAGAAACACCCGACGTTACGATCACTACATCGGTTGTCTTATTAGGCGCGGTATGTACTGGGTTAGCGTATCTACTTTACTTCAATATCGTCTCTGAACTCGGCGCACCTTCAGCCCTGTCCGTGACCTTCATCATTCCGGTATTTGGTATTCTATGGGGTAACTTATTCTTAGATGAAGCAATTGGCATCAATACGATTGTTGGTTCAATTCTAGTTATCACCGGCACCATGTTGGTGACAGGAATGACGCCTTCTAAGATGATAGAGAGCGCCAAACAGAAACGAGCAGCAAGAGCGGCTCGTTAATCAGCCATATATTGCTGAATCTTGTTTCTCAGCCACTGATGAGCAGGGTTCAAATCGGTTCTTTTATGCCAAATCATGTATTGCTGCATCGGTAAGATTTCAAACGGCTGATCAAGGACTTGAAGCTGGAAGGATTCGGAAAATTGATTGGCAAAATCACGCGATGTACTGCCGACACAATCTGAGCCCGATACCAGCACACACATGGTCACCAAAGAATCGCACTCTGCACTCACCTTTCTTTGCTTTAATGGTGATTTAGTAAAGTACTCCGCCGTATATAAACGAGTTCGGCGCATTCTAAAAGTAACGTGCTTTTCATCGTAATACTGATCTTGCGTCACAGAGCCATTGATTCTGGGGTGTCCTTTTCGAGCAATTAGCACCAATTCATCCTCAATCATCGGCTGCTTCATGTAGCCGTTAACTTGCGGGTAATGGATATCAATCGCTAAATCAGCTTGTTGCATGCTCAAGCCTTGCAATAATTCTTCTTCGTTGTTCGGCACCATATTGAATTCAATCGAGATATTGCCCAACGTCTCATCTTGCTCGACGAGAGGTTGAAGCTTGGTTAATCCAATCTCATTCACCAGGATACGAAACACATGATGCTGCTGATTATCAAATGTCTTTAAAGTGCTTACTGCGCTGCTTATCCCTTCTAGAGCAGGCTCTACTCGGTCTGCCAATTGCACCGCAGCGTTAGTCGGAATAATCCCACGCCCTTCACGAATAAACAGGTCGGTATCAAGCTGAGATTGCAATCGCTTCAATGCCCCACTAACCCCAGGCTGAGTCATACCAAGCGATTCTGATGCAAGCGTGATCGACTTTAATCGATACACTTCTAAGAACACGCTCAATAGATTTAAATCCAACTTTTCCACGTCGCTCACCGTTACTCTCCCTGTCAATGTGGTCTTAATCAATCATAGGTCAGGATTCGTCTTCGTCGCCCAACCATTGCATGATTCAATACATAGCCAATCGTGATGTATTAAATAAAGCTTACTTTATTTTTTGCTATATGTCTTATTCCTATAATCGCCTCAACGAAACAAAATTCTGAAATGAAGAGGCTCTTATGACGACTTCTCGCACGTTCAAAAATGCATCACTGTTCCTGGCTATCTCGCTCGCATTCCCGGCAATTGCAGCTAACCATGACCACGCACACTTCAGCGAAATTGGCGACCAAGGTGGCAAAAGCGCAACCGAGATGACGACTAAGGCAAACCAAGAGTTCGCAAAAACACTTAACTTTGCCGACACTCGCGCTTTCGACAATAACAACAAGGGTCTAATTGCTAGCTTCGACCAAGAGACGGGCGACATCATTCGCAATAGCTTTAACTTTATCGACCCAAGTGTGACGAATGCAGACCAAGCACCAGATTCAGTAAACCCTTCACTGTGGCGCCAAGCGGTATTGAACCAAGCAGCAGAAGGCTTATATGAAGTTGTTCCGGGTAAAGTTTACCAAGTTCGAGGCGCGGATTTAGCGTCTATCTCTTTCATTCGTAGTGACAACGGTTGGATCGCTTATGACGTACTTCTTACCAAAGAAGCGGCCGCTAAATCTCTAAAATTCTTCAAAAACAATGTGCCTGATGGCGGCGAACTGCCAGTCGTAGCAATGATTTACTCTCACTCGCACGCTGATCACTTTGGTGGCGCAAGAGCAATCAAAGACGCATACCCAGATGTAAAAGTGTACGGTTCGAAAAACATTACTAAAGAGATCGTCGACGAAAACGTATTGGCGGGTAATGCAATGTCTCGTCGTACCGCTTATCAATATGGCGCAACGCTGAACCGACATGAACACGGTATTGTGGATGCAGCACTGTCGAAAGGCCTATCAACTGGTAGCATTACTTACGTACTGCCAGACTACGAGCTGAACCATAACGAAGAGATTGAAACTCTGGTTATCGACGGCCTAGAAATGCAATTCATGGATGCTTCAGGTACCGAAGCGGCCTCTGAAATGGTGACGTATATTCCGAGCATGAAAGCACTTTGGACTGGCGAACTGACCTACCAAGGCATGCACAACCTGTACACGCTGCGTGGCGCTAAAGTACGTGACGGCTTGAAATGGTCTAAGAAGATCAACGAAATGTTAGTCACTTGGGGCGAAGAAACAGAAGTACTGTTTGCGTCTCACTCAGCCCCAATCTGGGGTGAACAAGAGATTTCTGATTACCTAAAAATGCAGCGTGATGCTTACGGTTTTACTCATAACCAAACGCTTCGTTTAGCCAATAACGGTGTGGTTCTACAAGACATCGGTGACGAGATTTACAAGGTAATGCCAGACAGCATTCAACAGTCTTGGCACACCAATGGTTACCACGGTACTTACTCTCACAACGCTCGCGCTGTGTACAACATGTATCTTGGTTACTTCGACATGAACCCAGCTAACCTTAATCCATTACCAATCGAGCCAGAATCGGTGAAGTTTGTTGAATACATGGGCGGCAGCGATGCTGTGATTGAAAAAGCGCAGCAAGATTTCCAAGAAGGTGAATACCGCTTCGTTGCAACAGCACTGAATAAGGTGATTCAAGCTGAGCCAGAGAACAAAGTTGCACGTGGCTTATTGGCAGATACATACGAGCAGTTGGGTTATCAATCAGAAGGTGCAGGTTGGAGAAACATCTACCTAACCGGCGCTCAAGAGCTTCGTATTGGCACACAACCGGGCGCACCGAAAACTGCATCTCCGGATGTGTTAGCGAACATGACGATTGAAAACCTACTCGATTACTTAGCCGTAAAAGTGGATTCGCTAAAAGCACAAGAAACACCATTTACATTGAATATTCAGTTGCCTGATGTAAAAGAGTTCTACTACGTTGAGATGTCTAACGGCAACCTGAACAACATCCAAGTATCAGAGCTGCAAGATGCGGATACGACACTGATCATCAATAAGTCTGACGTGTCTGACATCGTGCTTAAGAAAACAAGCCTTGGAAAACTGTTAGAAGACAGACAAGCAGGCGTGAAAGGTGATAAGACATCACTTAACAAACTGCTGTCTTCACTGACAGAAGCTGACACCTCTTTTGAGATTGTACCGCGCCCAAGTAAAGGCGAAGAAGTTGATGCAGAGCTATACCAAGATTCAGCGGTACACGCTCATTAAACGCCAGATACACTAAATAAAAACAACAGCAGTTAGCTAGAAAAACGTTCTATAAAGAACATAAAAACAAGCCCCTACCTTTTGGTCGGGGCTTTCTTATTTGTTATCAATGAGTGCTTCTTGAACGCTACTCTTACTGAAGCTGATAGCTACTCAGCTTGACCGTTTACGTCGCAATCCCAATAAGAAGGTGAACCATAATATTGAACAAAGTAATCGATAAATACGCGCACCTTTGGTGCAAGTAACTGAGCACTCGGGTATACCGCCCAGATAGCCGCCTCATCCTTTAAAGGGTAATCCGGCAACACCTCAACCAGCGAACCTTCCGCGAGCTGCTTGTATGCTATCCAACTCGCGCACATGGCAATGCCCAAGCCATCGACACATACATCCCTTACCGCTTCACCGTGATCAACACGAATCGCACCTTTCTTCTTGATGGTGACATCGCCTTCTGGTGTATCGAACGTCCAACCTTCTAAGCCGGTTTGATTGATGCATTGATGTTGCTTGAGGTCTTCTGGTGTTTTCGGATAGCCATGAACTGCCAGATATTCTGGCGACGCACACAGAATACGCTTATCAGTAGAGAGCTTACGAGCGATCAGGCTTGAGTTTTGTAGCTCCGCATTACGAATCGCTACATCAAAGCCACCATCGACCAGATCGACGATTGAGTCACTGAGTGAAATGTCCACCGACAGATCTGGATACTTAGCCAAAAACCCTTTTAGCGCTGGCATAACATGCATCCGACCAAACGAAGAAGGTGCAGATATTCGCAACACCCCTTTGGGTAATTCATTACCGGTTCCGACAGAGGCAACACCCGCTTCGACACTCAAAAGGATTTGCTTGGCGTGAGGAAGAAACGCCATGCCTTCTTCGGTCAGAGAGACCTTCCGTGTGGTGCGATGCACAAGACGTGCACCTAGGCTCTCTTCGAGCTTTCCGATATGAATACTGGCTACCGGAGGTGACAACCCAAGCTCTTGTCCTGCTTGACTTATATTGTGCGTAGACGCGAGTCGCACAAACAATTTCAGATGTTCAATATTCATCAATAATGGCTAGCCTGCGCTGAGTACACGCTGCTTACTGGCCGCAGCGGCACGAGGGATAATGTGAGTTTTAATATAGGCATTAAGCTTAAACCATGCAAAAGCGCCCGCTAAAACATTGGCGACGGTCGCAGCAATAACCGCATTGATCATGTCTCCAGTTATCGAGCCGAGCCATAAAGCAGGAATGTAGAAAACAAACAAGCGTAAGAAAGAGACATTCAAAGCTTTACGAGGCACACCCAAGGCATTAAAGACCGAAGCAACCAACATGCAAAGCCCAAGCGGGCCATAGCTGAACGGTATAAATAACAAGGTCACTTCAAACCAGCTGCGTATGCTTTGTTCTTCCGAGATAACAGGAATAATCCAGCCACTAAACAGCGCCAACAATGTTGCCATCACGGTGTGGAAAACCAATAAGAACTTCGCTGTTGTATTCAATAGCTCAGGGATTTTGCATCGCTGCTGCGCCCCTAGGTAACGACCAATCATAGGCGGGATAGACATGGTCAGAGCAAGAGAAAACACCAGCATAAAACTTTCAACACGGGCAAGTAAGCTCCAAAAAGCCATCTCATCGGTTCCGATTCTCGCAATCAAAAGCATTGAGAAGAATGCGCTGACCGCAGGTAATATCTGATTCGCAGTGGTTGGCATTACCGTCTTGAATAGCTCAAAACTGTAGCCTTTGATTTGGTTACGGCACGCGCCATTGAAGCCAAACCAACCCTTGCCGCGAGACTTAATTAACATGTAGATTGCGCCGAATGCATAGCCAATGCTCGATGCGATCGCTGCACCTGCGATGCCCATATCCAATCCAAAGATCAGAATAGGGTCGAGTATCAGGTTAATCACACTGGCAGCTAAGAACATGCTGCCGGTTGTTTTGGTATCGCCATTGGCACGATAAACGCAGGTGGCCAGATAAAGCACTGCCACCATCAATGCACTGAACAGCCACAGTGGCCAGTACACATTAAAAATCGACAGCATGGATTGGTATTGAGCGTCAGAGACATCATTCACAAACGACGCAAAAACAGAATCGCTAAAAACAATCAGGCCTAAGCAGATTAAGGCTATTACCACCACACCAAACCCGGCCGACAACGTGGCAATTGAGGTGGCCTTACGTTGCTCTTTTGCCCCTACAGCTTGAGAAATAATGGACGTTGCCGCCACACCGATGCCCACTTGAACCCCGGTAAACGCCGCTTGGAATGGCAAGGTGATACCGTGAACCGCCAACTCATTCACCCCTAGCTGACCGATAAAGATCGAATCGACCAATTGCACCATCATGATCGCAAACACACCCAGTGTCAGTGGCAGTGTTTTCTCAATAATGGTTTTCAAAGTCGCGGATCTCATCTGCATAAGTCGGTTCACTCTTGTCTGTACCTTAGGGCTAATTACCTAGTTGAGCAGTATACGAAGCTAAATGAAAAGGATAAGAGCGCCAGACAAGGAATGAGTTTTTAGATTTCGTTGACAATCGAATTAGCAAGATACCTTCAACGTTAAAATATCCATCTAAGACACTGAATAAATTGAAATTACAAAACCCGCCAAAACTCTTAATAATTCGTTAATAGTGTTTCGTTTAATTGTTAATTGTTGGTTCGAACATTCCTCGCTAGCCTGAATTTAGGTCGCATTCACACTGAATAGGCTGAAATGAAATCTCTCAGAAGGAATATGGAAATGGCATATCAAGGTTATACAACGTTTAAAGCTCAAGCCGAGGATGGAATTCTTACCGTCACTTTTGACTTCGGTACTGTGAATGTTCAAGGGCAAGAGATGCTTGCCGACCTCAATGGTTTAGCAATGAGACTAGAGCGCGATCGTGACATCAAGGTCGTGGTATTTCAGTCAGCAAACCCTGAAGTTTGGGTCTGCCACTACGACACTAATCTATTAAAAGACATGTCGACAGAAGCCGTTTCTCGTGAAGAAGCGAAGTTACTCGACCTGCAAGTGGTGCTAGAAAGAATCAGCAAACTGCCACAAGCCACCATTGCCAAGCTTGAAGGGTTCGCTCGAGGTGGAGGCCACGAATTTGCACTGGCGTGTGACATGCGATTCGCGGCTCGCGGTAAATACAAATTCATGCAAATGGAAGTGGGTATGGGCATCCTTCCTTGTGGTGGCGGCGCATCACGTATGGCACGCCAAGTCGGCTTAGGTCGCGCACTCGAAATCGTCCTAAGTGCACGTGACTTTGATGCTGACGAAGCCGAAGCATACGGCACCATCAACAAGGCACTAGAGCCGGATGAAATTGGCGAATATGTTGATACTCTAGCCAAACGAATCTCAAAATTCCCTGCCGAATCGATCAATGCATGTAAGCAAGCGGTGTACGAGTCTATCGACAAACCGATCGACGAAGCACTCAAAGCGGAAGCTTATTGGTTGTATCAAGCTACGAGCAAAACCCCTGCGGTTAAGCGCTTCCAAATTGCCGATGAGCAAGGCCTAGAGCACGATATGGAAAACCAACGTAACTGGGAAACTCTGGTTATGAACGTTCAAGACATCAAATAACTCGGTCACTTCTCTTAATTTGGGTCAGTCACAAACTGACCCATTGTCTTACTTAATCGTTAAACGCCAACGGTTAACCACCAAGTGTTAAAATGGTCATTATTTGCCCCATAGACTCACATTTGAGTCTTCAGCTTGTGAGCCAAATGCAACTATGTGTCATTAATCTTTGTTATAACGTTGTTCAAACTATTTTTTGAAGGACGGAATATGCAAAAAATAATTCTGATCACAGGTGCCACGGATGGCATTGGTTTAGAGACCGCAAAAGCACTAACGCAGCAAGGGCACAATGTTCTAATTCATGGCCGCAACCCAGCTAAGGTCAATAAAGTCGTGACCGCTCTGTCTCGCCTGTCTAAGAATGCAATCATCGAAAGCTACATCGCAGACCTATCGACGCTCTCTGAAGTTGAGGCGCTCGCAACCCAAATCAAAAGCGATCACAAACGACTCGATATACTCATTAACAACGCAGGTGTGTATAAGGTGTCGGACATCACCACTCCAGACAATCTTGATGTACGTTTTGTCGTAAACACCATTGCGCCGTATCTCCTGACACAAAAGCTGCTTCCTCTTTTTGATGCGACAGGTCGTATCGTCAATCTATCTTCAGCAGCCCAAGCACCCGTCGATTTAGAGGCATTAATCAGCCCGAGTGCGGGTGAACTTGATGGTCCGGTTTACGCGCAAAGTAAGCTGGCGCTAACGATGTGGTCCATCGAATTAGCCAATACTCTTTTAGACAAAGGCACCGCAATTATCCCTGTAAACCCAGCCTCTTTCCTTGGCAGTAAATTAGTAAAAGATGCTTATGGCGTTGATGGAAACGACCTAGCGATTGGAGCCGATATTCTTTGTCGTGCTGCGCTCAGTGATGAGTTTGCCAACGCTTCTGGTCAATATTTTGATAATGATTCTGGGTTGTTCAAAGACCCGCACGCCGACGCATTAGACAACACTAAGAACCACAAGCTGGTGACAGTGCTTAATCAATTACTCGAAGAAAAGCTGTGCGTTACGCACTGATCATTCATTAGTAAAAAACGACCACTAAAACTCCCCCCCACCACCACACACACAATCCAAGCCGCAGTTCTATCTATACAGACAAAGAACTGCGCGCTCTTTCGATTATTAAGATTTCTTTAATACTGATTCCCCGCTTTGCCCAATTATCACCCAAGATGCAGATTGCTAAACTTGCCCCCGTCGAAACAACACAGGCTACGGCCGAGGAGCATTTATGCGTTTTGAAGGTAAAGTTTATCGTCCTTGGATGGAAGCAGAGAGCGTACTCATCCAGACAACATTGGGGTGCAGTAATAACCAATGTACCTTCTGCACGATGTTTGATGATAAGCGTTTCAAAGTAAGAGATATCAAAGACATTTTTGAAGATATTGATGCGGCGAGAAAGATCTACCCGCATGTTGAATCTATCTTTTTAGTCGATGGTAACGTGATGGCGATTAGAACCGAGATGCTGATTTCGATTCTGGATTACATCAAGATCACCTTCCCAGAGATCAAGAACATTTCTCTGTATTCAGGGTTCAATGACTTCCGTCGTAAGAGCTTGTCTGAATTAAAAGAGATTAAGTCGGCAGGTTTAAGCATGGCCTATTCAGGTTTGGAGTCAGGTGACCCAATTGTGCTTGAACGCATTCAAAAGCGCATGACGCGTGAGCACGCAATTGAGGGCATGAACCTAGCCCGTGAAGCAGACATCAAGGTGCTAGCTTCATTTATCTTTGGCCTTGGCGGCAAAGAACGTTCTGTAGAGCATGCGATTAATACCACCAGCTTGCTGAACATCATGCAGCCAGATGCGATTGCACCGATGGCTTTAGCCGTTCAACCGGGATCGGTGTTAGAAAAAGAAGTAAACCGTGGCGAGTTTGTTTTACCAACGCCATTGCAGATTCTGGAAGAAGAAAAATACTTGCTCGAAAACCTAGAAGATTTCGATTGCTACTACTGGGGTGACCACGGCAATAACATCTCACCAATGCGTGGCATGTTGCCTCAGGCTCGTAAGCCGTTTCTTGATAAGATAAATCAAGACATCGCGCATAACCCAATCACTAAGCAAAACGTCATTAAAACCTTTGCTTGGTAACGAGTAACCTCTACATCGTTTGAAGCAGCCACAAAAAGGGCCAGTGTCAGCTGGCCCTTTCATTTTCTAGCTATGTATCTCTATCGAACTATCTGGAGCCGACCGCTCGGACTAATTCTGCGATTCCATCCCAATCACCCTTGTCCATTTTGTCTGTCGGTACCATCCAAGTTCCACCGCAGGCAACGACTGATTTCAGTGCTAAGTAAGACTCAACGTTCGCTGGGCTTACACCGCCTGTAGGCATAAAGTTAACCGGGTAAACAGCCGTCAACGCTTTCAACATTGCGACACCGCCAGATGGCTCGGCAGGGAAGAACTTTAGTGTCTTAAGCCCCATTTCCATTGCTTGTTCAACCAAGCTTGGGTTACTCACTCCAGGAACAATCGTAACCCCTCTTTGCTGACAGTATTTGACTGTGGTTGGATTCAAACCTGGGCTGACAATGAAATCAACACCCGCATTAATGGCAGTATCCACCTGCTCTGTAGTCAGCACAGTACCTGCGCCAATCAGTAACTCAGGGTAAGCTTCACGCATCAAACGAATCGACTCAGCTGCCGCTTCTGTACGAAATGTCACTTCAGCACAAGGCAAGCCATTTTCAACCAGTACTTTCGCAAGCGGCACAGCCTGAGCAACGTCATTAATGGCGATCACCGGAACGATGCGAATATCTCTGAGTCGCTGTTCAATTGTTTTCATTGTTCATTTCTCTCATTATCAAACAGACAAATTAAGCCAAGTCGCTGCCGTTGCTTGCGATCACTTTTTTGTACCAGTGGAATGACTTTTTAGGAATACGATTTAACGTACCATTGCCTAGGTTGTCTCTGTCCACGTAGATAAACCCATAGCGCTTGCTCATCTCTCCGGTCGACGCCGCAACAAGATCGATACAACCCCAAGGTGTGTAACCCATCAATGGTACACCGTCTTCCATTGCTTCATGCATCGCAACAATGTGCTGACGAAGGTAATCAATGCGGTAATCATCGCTCACTTCTCCATTGTCATCCAAGGTATCACGAGCACCTAAGCCATTTTCTACCAAGAAAAGTGGTTTCTGGTAACGGTCATAGAGTGTGTTCATCGTAATTCGAAGACCTGTAGGGTCAATGACCCAGCCCCAATCACTTGCTGGAAGATGAGGGTTTTTGATGGACTTAACGACGTTCGCTGCACTCGTATTTCCTGCATTCATATCAGCGGAAGCACAGCGTGAAGCGTAATAACTGAAAGAAATGAAATCGACAGTATTTTTCAGAACCTCGAAATCTTCTTCTTGTGTTTCAAGCACCACACCTTTGTTATCAAACACTTTTTGAGCATAAGATGGGTAGTAACCACGCGATTGAACATCGATAAAGAACAGGTTCTCGCGGTCTTTTTCCATCGCCATCAGCACATCTTCTGGCTTACATGAATATGGATAGAAGTTACCGCCCGCCAGCATACAACCCACTTGGTTTTGCTCATCAACTTCATGGGCTATCTTGGTTACCAAAGCGCTTGCTACTAGCTCATGGTGAGCTGCTTGGTACTTCACTTGATCGTGATTTTCGCCTTCCTGAAACAACAATCCAGCACCAGAAAACGGGCTCGCTAGTAAAATATTGATTTCGTTGAAAGTTAACCAGTATTTCACCAAGCCTTTGTAGTTTTCGAAACAGGTTCTCGCGTAACGGCTAAAGAACTCAATCATCTTACGATTACGCCACGAACCATACTCGTTGACCAAGTGCATAGGCACATCGAAATGGCACAAGGTAACGAGCGGCTCAATACCGTATTTCTTACACTCTTCAAAAACATCACGGTAAAAATCTAAGCCAGCTTGGTTCGGCTCTAGCTCGTCACCTTTTGGAAAGATTCGGCTCCAAGCGATGGATACGCGGAAGGCTTTAAATCCCATCTCTGCCAGCAAGGCGATGTCTTCTTTGTAACGGTGATAAAAGTCTATCGCGTTATGGCTTGGGTAGAACTCGTCTTCGCTGAGCGTCACCTTATCAACCTGACCAAGCTTAATTGGCATGCGGTTCTCACCATAAGGGATCATATCTACGGTTGTTAGGCCTTTACCACCCGCTAAGTGAGCGCCTTCAGACTGGTTTGCAGCAATAGCGCCGCCCCATAAGAAATCTTCGGGAAATTGAATGTTTGACATCGAATACCTCGGAAACAATAAAAGTCACCTTACGATGAAGTAAGGTGACTGAATAAATTAATCAATTCTAATTAAGACGCGGACACTACTGTCGGCTTGTCTTCTGCCTTACCAGCTTCTTTGTTTGCTGACTCTGAAGTTGCTTTCTCATCGGCATCATCTTCTGGAACATCTTCAAAGCCTAAAACTAGGGTTAGAACAAATGACAGAACAATAGACAATGCGATCAGACCGAACACCCAAACGATACTCATTGGGTCATTCACATCGAAGAACTGAACACTCGTAAACAAGCTTGGTGCTGCCATCGAGTGACTCGCAAGGCCACCCATGCCCGCTAATGCACCTACGATAAAACCAGTAATCATTGTTGCGATAAGTGGACGTTTCAGACGAACAAGCACGCCGTACAATGCAGGCTCAGAGATACCGGCGAAGATAGCTGAAGCACCTGCGGCTAATGATGTCTGCTTTAGTGCGCTGTTTTTGGTTTTGTAAGCAACAGCCAGACACGCACCACCCATACCGAGGTTGGCACCGATTTCTGAAGGCATAACCATACCTTCACGACCCGTCTCAGCAATGGTTTGAATAATCGTTGGAGTAAATACACGGTGCATACCAGTAAGAACAAGTAGAGGCCACAGTGCGCCCATGATAGCAACCGACAACCAACCTAATGTGTCATGAATTGTGTAAACAAGCGCTGAAAGTGCAGTACCAACCCAAATACCAAATGGACCGATAAGTACGATAGCAACCGGAGCTGCAATCAATACGATAAGCATAGGTTTCAGGAAGTTTTTAGTCACAGCAGGGGTAATGCTATCTACCCAACGTTCTATGTAAGAAAGAGCCCAAGTCATCACAAGTACAGGAATAACCGTGTAGGTGTATTTCACTGACGTGATTGGGATACCGAAGAAATCAACGTGCTTGCCTTCTGCTGCTTGCGCCATCAATTCCATAAAGTTCGGGTGGATTAAGACACCGGCAATCGCAATGGAAAGAGACATATTGGTCTTGAATTTGATCGATGCGGAAGCGGCAACCATAACCGGTAGGAAGAAGAAGGCGCCATCGCCAATCGCTTTCAAGATAATCAAGGTAGGTGCATTTGGCTCAACCCAGCCCAGCATCTCAAGTACCATGGCGAGCAGTTTGACCATTGAAGCGCCAATGATTGCTGGGATAAGAGGCGACATGGTACCAACCAGTGCGTCCAACATTTTCGCACCAATTGACTTAGCCGTTAGCTTCTCTTTTTTAGCAGGAACCTCTGACTCAGATACAGTGGATAGCTCACAAAGCGCCATCACTTCTTTGTATGCATACGATACCTCGTTACCAATGATAACTTGTACTTTGTCTCCATTATCAACAACACCCATCACACCTTTCAGTGCTTTTAGCTTGTTAATATCGACGCCATCTTGGCTGTGTAAAACGAATCGTAGTCGAGTCATACAGTGTGTTAGGGCAGCCACATTTGTCTTGCCCCCAAGATGCTCAACAACAGATTTCGCAATTGCGCGGTAATCGTTGGCCATTTTATCCCCCAAAGATCTCTTTCCAGTGATTTTTAAACGCGAATATAGTGAGATGTGACTAATTTTCCGTCAGTAGGATGCAAAAACAATCACAATTGTTGTTTTGTGTCCTTCATCACACTTCCTTAAGTTACCGGTAACATGTTACCGGTAACGCTTATAAGATAAAGCCATATTTACAAGCGATGTTCAAAATTGAGATCACGCGCAAATTTGTTAAGAGGATTGAGTTATGGCTGGTAGTAGTGTCATCGTCATGGGTGTCAGTGCTTGTGGGAAAAGCACGATAGGCGAGCAGTTGGCAAAAAAACTTGGGCGTAAGTTCATTGATGGTGACGACCTTCATCCTCGAGCAAACATTCAAAAAATGGCGTCAGGCCAACCTCTTAATGATGATGATCGCATTCCATGGCTGGAACGCGTTCGTGATGCAGCGTACAGCCTAGAAAGTAAAAATGAGCACGGCATTATTGTGTGTTCTGCGTTGAAGAAGAAGTACCGCGACCAAATTCGCGAAGGGAACAAAAACCTCACCTTTCTCTTTTTAGATGGCAACATTGACCTGATCTTGCATCGAATGCGTCAGCGCCAAGGCCACTTCATGAAAGAGAACATGATTAAAAGCCAGTTCGAAACATTAGAAAGACCCGATCACGAGCCAGATACGGTTGTCATCAGCATTGATGGCGGTATTGATGACGTTGTGGACTGTGCTGCGATTGTGCTTTCAATGACTGATGAGGCAGAAACAGCATGACCCTTCCAACCATCCAAGCGGTGACTCAACGATTAATTGAACGAAGCAAAGAGACTCATGAAGCGTTTCTAAACCGAACCCAACACCAAGCCTCTGCTGGCAAAGGTGGTAAAGGGCTTTCTTGCGGCAACTTGGCTCATGCTGTCGCAGCTTCTTGCTCCGATGAGAAACGCTCGATTCTTGATCTCACTAAATCCAATGTGGCGTTAATCAGCTCTTACAACGATATGTTAAGCGCTCACCAGCCGTATCAACACTATCCAGATCAGATCAAAAAGGCGTTAGCTAAGTTCGGCCACACCTCTCAAGTAGCAGGCTGTGTTCCTGCGATGTGCGACGGGGTAACTCAAGGGCAACCAGGCATGGATATGTCTTTGTTTTCAAGGGACTTGATTGCTCAATCGACCGCTCTTTCACTGAGTCACAACGTGTTTGATTCAACCCTATTACTTGGTATTTGCGACAAGATAGCTCCAGGACTACTGATGGGCGCGCTCTCTTTTGCGCATCTACCAACTGCCTTTGTTCCGGCAGGCTTGATGGCAACGGGCATCAGCAATGATGAGAAAGTACACATTCGCCAAGAGTACGCGGCTGGCAAGGTAGGAAAAAGTGCCTTACTGGATATGGAGTGCAACGCTTATCACTCAGCGGGCACCTGCACTTTTTACGGCACAGCCAATACCAATCAGCTGGTATTTGAAGCGATGGGGCTGATGCTTCCGGGCTCAGCGTTTATTCATCCTGACTCTAAATTGCGCGCATCACTCACTCAGCATGCCGCCATTGAAATTGCTTCAATGACACCACAAGCCGCAAACTTCCGCCCGCTTTCTGAAGTCTTTACCGCTAAAAGCTTAATCAATGGCATTGTTGCCCTACTCGCATCAGGTGGCAGCACTAACCACAGCATTCACATGGTCGCAGTAGCACGCGCAGCAGGATTTATTCTGACTTGGCAAGACATCAGCGATCTATCCGATGTAGTGCCTTTACTTGCTCGAGTTTATCCCAACGGCCCAGCAGATATGAATGCGTTCCAAACGGCAGGAGGAGTTCCCGCGCTGCTACGCCGTTTAGATCAAGCCAACTTACTGCACCGAGATGTCACACCTACCTTTGGCTCGTTTGAAGATCAAATGAGTATTCCAGAGCTTGAAAATGGAAAGCTAACGTGGAAAAAGTGCAAACAGTCGGCAGATGCAGAGGTAATTGCAGGCCAAGAACAGGTATTCCAAAGTACAGGCGGAACGCGAGTCCTTTCAGGGAACCTTGGCAACGCAGTGATTAAAGTGTCAGCGGTTGCAGAAGAGCAACGTGTAATAGAAGCACCTGCGGTAGTTTTTGATTGCCAACATAAGGTAGAAGCTGCGTATCAACGAGGTGAGCTCAACAAAGATTGCATTGTTGTGGTGATAAATAATGGACCAGCTGCGAACGGTATGCCTGAACTGCATAAGCTCATGCCGATTCTAGGTAATGTTCAGAAACAAGGGTTTAAAGTGGCTCTGGTTACTGATGGGCGCCTTTCTGGAGCCTCAGGAAAGATCCCATCCGCGATTCATGTCTCACCAGAGGCTATTCGAGGCGGAGCCATTGGGCTTGTTCGCGAAGGCGATATCCTGCGCTTAGATTGCGCGAGTGGCGAACTCAATAACCTCAACGACATGCAATCTCGCCAAGCGAAGGTATTTGAGGCAGACGCCAACCAGCAAACCATGGGGCGCAACCTATTTAGCGTGATGCGCCAAAGCGTTTCGAGTGCAGAACAAGGGGCGAGTTTTATCGTCTAGCTGTGTCATTACTTAAATGTAAAAGCAAAAGGGGCATCATTTCGATGCCCCTTTCAGTTTCCACCATACTTGGTTAAACGCTTTCGCCATCAGTGATGCGATAGCCCATATCCACTACCGTTTCCGTAACTGGCTCACCTTTCAATCGGGCAAGCAGTAGCTCGGCACTTTTCTTACCTATTTCATAACGTGGCGTATCCACGCTAGTCAGTTTTGGGCGTATGGTTTGACCGATATCTAACGCGTTATAGCCCACCACAGATAACTGTTGCGGCACTTGGATTCCACGTTGCTGGGCAATGAGCAAGGTACCTATCGCGATGTCATCATTGGTGCAGAACACGCCATCTAGGTCTGGGTAATCCGCAAGAGCGCGATCAAGCAGATCTTCAGCCAAAGAGAAGTTAGAGTGCTGTTCAGTCAACACGTGTTTAGGCTCTAATCCAGCCTCATACATCGCTTTGTCATAGCCTTGCAAACGCAACTTGGTTCGCGCATCCAATCGAGCGCCAAAGTAAGCAATAGAGCGTTTACCAGCTTCAATCATTCGCTTCACGACATGGTAAGAAGCATCAATATGGTCCAAGCCAACAACCATATCGATCGGATTGGTTGGGAGTTCCATCGTTTCAACAACAGAAACACCTGAATTCTTGATCATCTGTAACGTGCGGGGGGTGTGGTGGCTTTCCGTCAATATCAACCCATCAACTTGATACGAAAGCAGCGAAGCAATCTTTTCCTCTTCTTCCACAGCATCATAGCTAAAGTGAGCAAGCAACGTCTCGTAGCCATTCTCTTTAGTAACCGTTTCGATACCTTGAACAAACGCGGCAAAGATTTGGTTTGATAACGAAGGGAGCAAGATACCGATCGCTTTACTCGACGATTTAGAGAGCATAGCTGGCGCTTTGTTTTCGATGTATCCCATCTCTTCAATAACCGCTGCAATTTTAACGCGAGTTTTGGCTGCGACTGAATCGGGATTGCGCATGTAACGAGAGACGGTCATCTTTGTGACCCCCACTTTGTCTGCAACATCTTGAAGTGTGGTTCGAGTTTTCTTCTGCTGTTCTGTCATAACTATTTGAACTCTTTATTATGTTACAAGTAACATTATAAAGTTCTCACCGCCTTAAGTTCAACCCATTCGTTGTCATCGACACATAGTATTGAAATCGTTCTACCATCGGCAAATTAGTTTGGCGTTAACGAAAGGTTGGTATCACGCATGCTTGATGAAAGCTTGGCTTAACTGCCGAAAGAGTGAGTCTACGTTGGGTAGAGTTGTCAGATGTGCGGACAACGGAGTATGAACTTGCGCGTCCACCACGGTTGGATGTCCACAAACTTGATTATAAAAATTTACGGGTGCAACGATGTTCTCTAGGTCGACATCCAACAAGATACAAGCTTGCGAAAGTACGATTTGGCCGCCCCCTTGTTTAAGCAAAACACGCTGCGCCGTGCCCACTATTTTTTGTTTATTGATATTGAGGTTGTAGTCACCATCACAATAAGAACCGGGAGTCGCGTGTACATCCACATCGATGCCCAGTTCTTTAAAAAACAGGGTTAAGACATTGCACAGATGTAGATACGCTTTTTGGATGTTGTAGGCTTCATCACGAGGCCAATGGTAAATGTGCGATAAGTTAATGATCCCCGGCAGTTGGGGAACGGGAGCGCCGCCTGTTTTACGTAAGGTGAGTTGCCAACCTTGTGCCGCGAGTTGTTTTCTAGACTCTACGGTCACAGGCCACTTTTTACCTGCGGGCAAAACAAGTGTCGGCGCTTTTGCTTGCCACAACATTAAGGCTTGCCCAATCTCACCCGCCTGAATTTGCTGCAATAATTCAGCTTCTTTTTCAAACGCACGATCAACATCAATGTGCGGGTAACGTACGAGTTTATTGGTTAACTTCAATGCACTTTCCTCTACAGATAGTGGTGACCTACCATTTAACGTTCTGCAATGGTTGATGAGATATGGGACTATGTGCGATGAAACATAGCACCAAAAGTTAGTTATTGGCGCCATAGTAGCTTGTCAGTTGCCCATCTCAAAGGTGAGTGCTAACATTTGTACACACACCAATAAAGGAATACATCATGGACACTAGAATTCAATTTCGTGTTGATGAAGAAACAAAACGCCTAGCTCAACAGATGGCTGAGAGCCAAGGTCGCACACTGAGTGGTGCTTGCCGTGAGCTTACTGAGCAACTCGCTGAGCAACAAAGACAGACATTATCTCACGATGCATGGCTAACTGAACAAGTAAACCTAGCATTTGAGAAGTTTGACTCAGGAGAATCCGTTTTCGTTGAACACCAAACTGCTAAATCTCGAATGGAAGAACGCAAAGCCAGAATACGTAATCGAGGTAAGCAATGATTTTATGGGAAGAAGAATCACTCAATGATCGTGAAAGGATCTTTGAGTTTATCTATGACTTCAACCCTGATGCGGCAGAAAACGCTGACAACCTCATTGAAACAAAAGTAGAAAACTTGCTTGAGCAGCCTCTAATGGGTGTACAGAGAGACGGCATTCGTGGGCGATTACTTATAATTCCTGAGATTTCAATGATCGTCTCCTATTGGATCGAAGGCGACATTATCCGAATTATGCGCGTACTCCACCAGAAACAAAAGTTCCCAATGGATTGATTACTTCCTCTGGGCAACTAGCCCAATTAAGGGGTGAACAACGCCTCCACCCAACCTAAAGCATTGTGCCATAAACACTAAATTTGAAGTAGAAGCAAAAATGCCAAGCGTTGGGAATCCCTCTTAAATTGATTGTTATAACACAATTGCTACACGTCACTTTCCGTTAGTATCTGACGACAATTTCGTACTGTGAGGACGCGAATTTCATGGCTAAGGCTATATATGATGCGATAGTGACCAAACAAAATTTCACGGTAATTGGTATGAGGCAGCTCAGGAACCATTCGCCCCATGTCAGGCATACTTGAGAGTAAATCAGTTTTATCAAAAACCTCATTAACCCAGTTTTCTGCCGCCACTGGATTATCCAGTGAAATAAACTCGGCTGCATCACCTAACTTTTGTAATGCTAGTGGTGACCAGACTACTTTCATTTCTTAATGCGCCCCAATACTTGAGCACGAGCGTCTTCATTGGAAACACCTAAACCTGAAGCTAATTGTGCTTCAGCAGTACGCATTTCTTCCAGTAACTCGATCTTCTCTTGCATTGCTTCATATTCTGCAACATCAAGGACAACCGCAACACCCTTACCACGTTGTGTGATAACTAGTGGTCTGCGAGTTTCGTTAATCTGTTTAATAAATGACGTCACGCCAGCACGAAATTCAGACAAAGGCTGAATATCTTGATCAAAATGGATGCGGCTCATGTTGAACTCTCTGTGGTACAATTTAATGTACAAATAATAGTTCAAATAGCAATTTTGAGCAATAGCCTGATTTTGTGTTATAGCCCTGTTAAGGTGTGAGCAACGCAATACCGATGCCGCCGCATACCACCTTAACCACTAAACACAACGCATAGTAAAAATGCCAAGCGTTGCGAATCACTCTTAAACAGTTTGTATGGATAATAAGCACTCCAATCGGGTAATGTGAGACCCAGGCTTTAGCTGCAACTAAAGCTTTCTATGTAGTAGTTCGTTTAAACGCTGGCTCCTCTATCGAGAGACCGATAACAAACATGAACGCTACATAGGACTTCAAGCATAAACCTCGAATAGTCGACTGGGTCTCGAACCCGCATTACGCAAGCATGAGTTAGCTTATTATGAATACCAAAATCAATCAAAGCATCAACGTTGGAGTTGATACCGGCAAAACACAATTAGACATCCACATCAGGCCACTAGACCTATTTTTCTCAGTAGAGAACAATGATAAAGGCATCAAAAAAGCACTCAAAACGATTAAGAGTCACAGTCCTGAACGAATCGTTATTGAAGCAACAGGCCGATTAGAAATGCCTTTTGTTCTTGCATGTGCAGAGGCTCAATTACCTATTGTCAGAGCAAACCCTGTCCACATAAAACGGTTCGCTGGTGCTATTGGCCGCAGAGCCAAAAATGATCGTTTAGATGCAGAATTGATTGCTCACTATGGAGAAGCAATCAAACCAGCTCTTACTGTCATAAAGCCAAAAAACATACGCCTAATGAGTGACTTAGTCATTCGCCGAAACCAGTTGTTATCCATGCAAACCATGGAAAAGAACCGAATCCAGATACTTCCCGCTTCTCTCCATCCGACTATCAAACCGATGCTAACCACGATAAAAAATCAAATCACCAAGTTAGAAGAAAAGCTCGTTAAACTCATTGAAGATAGCCCTGAATATCAGGCTAAAAACACAATATTGCAGAGCGTCCCTGGAATAGGAAACATTGCCGCTGCATCAATAATTAGCAACGTACCAGAACTTGGCTACATCACAAATAAACAAGCGGCATCACTAATTGGTGTCGCTCCAATAACACGCGAAAGTGGGCGCTACAAAGGTAAGCGCGTGATCCAAGGCGGTCGAGCGCAAGTACGCACAGTGTTATATATGGCAATGATGTCAGCCATGCAATGTAACCCCGTATTCAAAGCAACTTATGCTCGACTTGTAGCTGCCGGAAAGCCTAAGAAAGTCGCAATAATCGCGTGTGTTCGAAAGATGGTTGTGACTCTTAACTCTATGCTGAGAGATGGCGCCATGTGGGATGAAAACACTGCCAAAAATTAATCATTGACGCCATAGTCGTTTGTTAGCTTATGGTGTACGTATAACTTATAGGAACAAGTTTACTTTCACTAAGCTTCCATGGAGATTTGATTACGACTTCACCCGAGTTTTTCTTGGTGCGCTTTTTATTCATTTCAATCGAGTGAACTAAGAACAGAACCATTTGATCACCATATTTCTTGCTCATTTCGACTTCGTTTTTGGTGAGGATGATTTTTTCCCCTAACGTTTGTGTTCCTTTAACTTCGATGAACAGCTTTTCCTTACCTTTAATTGCGATGTAATCATATGGCTTATTGAGCGAGGTGTCAGTTACCGCATACCCTTTAGCAATGAAATGCTCTTTACACATATCCATCGCATGCTGTTCAATCAGTCGTTTAGTAACAATATTAGATTGAAATCCTTGACCTCCGCCCATAAAAGCTGAATGCTCAATCTCCTCATGAATTTCGTCCTCAAATGAATCAATCTTTCCACCCTCATATGTATTTACATATTCGATTGCGTCATCGATCCATGAGTTAAGTTCAGAACTTTCCTTTTTCTTGAACTTGTTATCATAAGTATAGAAAGCGTTAGCTTGCCCAGGATTTCCTGCTTTTACTCCCTCAATACCATGCCCCATCAGATATCTTCTTTTGGACATCGAAAGTAATACCGCATCACTCTTTTCTGCAACGATGTTATAGCCGAAATTATCTCTTTGAGGTTGATTTTCCGGACGCAAAATCTCTTTATGGACTATAGCGTTTTTATACCAACCGATAACTACCTGCCCAGTACCAACTGGATTTTTGGCAAAGAAAACTACCAACACATCTTCAACTTGATCAGTTTCAGTTTTTGGATCTATACGCTTCAGGTTTAAGTGATAAGGTTCTTTCATATGAGGCTGGAAGTAACCATATAATTTCCCATCAACTTCTTTGAAGTTGTATGCTTCGTGACCTAATTCGTCAACATTATAGCTACCACCACCAATAGGTCGTTCATCACCTTTTTGAGGACCTTGATAAAACTTCATGTGCCCAATACGAGCAAATAATACTTTCATTTTAGCTTCCTAAGTTGATGAATAAGCTAACGCCCTGTTAAGGTGTGAGCAACGCAATACCGAAGCTCCCGCATACCACCTTAAACACTAAAACCAACGCATAAAAAAATGCCACGCGTTGCGAATCACTCTTGAACAGTTTGTTGAACGAAGCCGCTA